>JAJRCO010000296.1 GCA_028678905.1 Methanomicrobiales archaeon | reverse complement strand
CCGGATTGTTACCGGAAAAACCACAATATTACGATATTTTTCAGGCTGGATGTGAAAGGAGCGGCAGAAAGAGAATTATTTTCTCCAGGCCATGGTCCCGTTTCTGATGATGATGACTCCTTTAGGGAGCCCATTGAGAAACCCGTTCATCTCCTGGATCACCGATTCGGGAACCTGCACACAGCGGTTGCCCAGACGGGTGTAGGTAAAGCCATAGATGAGGGCGCCCTGCCACAGGAACCGATCTCTTCGTTTGTCTTCGTATTCCAGCAGCTCATGAAGGTTCATTCCCTTTTCCTCGTACACAATGCGGCATTTTTGGTTCCCGACTCCTATGAACCAATCCGACTGCCATCTGTCCACTATCACACCACCAGTGTTTAACATGAAAAAATCACAGTGTACCTATATAAATCCCGTTGTAATCGGAGGAAATACGGATTGGGATGTCCCGATACGTCGGTCAAGCTGGTTCTCCACCACGACGGTATCAATCTATTTACCTGATCCGATGCGCCCTGCCGAACGGTAGGTACATGAAGAGAGAGGAAAAAGCTTTGATATCGAGGAGAAGATGCTGAAACCAGATGAGATAACCCTGGTGGTTCATGGCCCGGAGGTATTTGACCAGGGAGATGTCTCGCGGCTTCTCCGAATCCTTTCCCCTCACCGGACGCTGGTGGCCGGAGTGATGGCCAGGACTGCCGCAGAGGAATCTGGTCTTCCCGTGGAGTTTTCCGGAGAGCCTCCAAGCGCCCTGATCCGAAACCATGAAGGGATGGTGGTGCTCGTAAACAGGGGAAAAACTTTCCAATCGGGACAAATATTCGGTGAGATCGTGTCCCGCAAGGTGGGGCCACGGCGGGGATTATTCCACCTGGAATGCTCTTCGGAGATTCTCTACCTGTGGAATAATCCCGATGCACACCAAGGGCGGGAGCTGGCTATAAGAACCGGTTTCCGGCCCGTAGCCCTGCAGAGTACCGGTTACACCGGTGGTCCATTGCACCGAGAGATACGGGGATGTCTGCCCGGAGAGGCAGTATGTATCAACGGGCTAGTGATTGGGCGCGCGATCGCTGAAACCGTAGTCATAGAAAAAGCCGCAGAACAGATTCGGGTTGTTTCAGGTCTCATCCCCAAACCGCACGGTCTGGAGAAGCTCCATAATGCGGGACCAGTATCGGACCTCTCCACTCTCTGGTGCAAGAGCGGGAATATCCGTTCTTCACCTCCCCTCGCCCGGAGAGGATCTCTTTCTGCCGGAAGAGTGGTGGTCATCGACCACTGCGGACACGATGTCTACCATGCATTAGATACCCCCCTCTGCGGGATCCTCGCGATTGGCGACGATACTACCAGCGTCTGCGGGCATATCGCCGCCCACCGGGGTATCCCGGTCTTTGGTATCGTAGACGGGGATGCGGACCATCTCCTCAAGCCTCGCTTCGCGCCCGGTTCGGTGGTGGTCCGGGTGGATCCGGGAACCGACGATACCGTAGGGCAGGAACTGGCCGAACAGATCGCTGGAAAGCCGGTCGTCTGGGAGAGCTGGGTTCGAGAAACGCTTCATCATATCGCCGGACGGGGTTTCATCATCAACAAGATTAACTGAACTACAAAAATATCACCCGGTCAGCCACACACTCAGGATACATCCGGATCCGGAATGGGGCGGCGGAAAAAATCAACCCAATAGACCCTGATTGTCCGGAAATCGTTTCGTTAAAATAAACCTATCCAATTTTTTTGCTGTGTATTATTAGAGTATTCTGCTTTCCATCTGACCGAAACATAAGAAAAACACATATCTACTGGTAAAAACGATTTCCTAGTATATGCATCACCGGTGGATCCTTCTCTTCCTCGTATCCGGCCTCGCGGTCCCGGTCTCGGCTCAGGATGGCATCCCTGCGGGGATCCTTGGTTCGCTGGATTACGGAGTCATCGCAGTCGCAGGGATCATATTCCTCTTATTATTTTTCGTAGGGCTCAACCGGATCTTCAAACACGCGGGAACAGAAATACATGGCTCTTCTGTTATCTACGCTCTGGGCATGCTGGTTGCGTACCTCTGCATTGCGGCAGGGAGCCTGCTGATAATCAGTTCGATGCTTATCCTGATCGCGATCGGTGCAAAAATGTCTATCTTCAACTGGCTGATCGACGTGTTGAGTCTCTATATTCCCTGGGGTGGGGTAACCGTTGGAATCCTGTTCATCAGCGGCGGGGGATTTGCACTGTTTCTGTTGGGGGTCTATGGGGTGGTACATCTCTATGGAACCCCATTTCTCAATCCGCTGGGGGTTCCGACCCGAAGAGGAAGTCTTTCCAAATACGAGCAGAACGGTCGGACAGAGCTGGAGCCCTTGAATCCGACGCTCACCTTTAAAGTAATGGACCGGGAACAGGACGATCCGGTGATGGATGTCAAGGTTATCCTGAAACAGATGAATGGCACCCGGTACTATACCAAGTATACCGACTTCGATGGAGAGGTCACCTTTCGGGATATCCAGGGATACGGTTCGGAATATTTCGCCTATGTAGAGGACGATGAGAAGCGGGAGAAATTCCGGGTGCTCCGCAAGAAATCAATCGATTAGAGAGAGTCTTGGAAACAACAATCCGGATAATCATTCTTTTTTCGCATTTTCAATTCTTTTACGTGGCGATGTTTCCTTCCCTGAGGGGTCCGGTAAGATAGAGAGCAAGAGTATTTCTCACGGAATTGCTCCTAGATACGAGTATTTCCGGGCAATTAGGTACTTCTCTTCCAGGCAGGTGGCTCATTTTTCTTTCAGTGCTCCGCATCGCGTCCGGCTCAGATATGAACCCTTTCCGGATCGGCACCTGCGCTTATGATCTCTTCTCGTACCGCTGCCGGATGCTATCCAGACTATCTATCTCCTCAACCCGCTTGTCATCCCTGACCCGGACGAAGCGGGGGAATCGCAGAGCATACCCACTCTCATAGTTGGGGCTTTGTTGAATCTCAGAATAACCGACCTCGAACACGATGGACGGTTCAAGAAAGACCTCTTTTCCAGATTGGGAGACGATCAGGTCCTTGAACATCTCGTAGAGCAGGGCCAGCGTCTCATCGTTGATACCCGTCGCGACTTTTCCCACCGGAAGGAGCTTTCCTTTGTCCTGGCAGGCGAGAAGGAAGGAGCCGAAGAAATGGGCCCTGCGCCCTTCTCCCCATTCTGCTCCGATGACCGCGAGATCTAGCGTGTCCACTTCCGGTTTGATCTTGACCCAGCTCTTTCCCCGTACGCCGGGTGTATACCGGGACGCCAAGTCTTTCACCATGATCCCTTCATGCCCGGCGTCCAGCGCCTGTTGGTAGAAGGTCTCCAGGGAATTCACGGTGGAACTTTTCAGCTGGGGTGCGATAAAGCCGGAGATAACCTTTTCCAGGTGGACGCGGCGTTCACGAAGTGGTGAATCGATGAGGCTCTGTCCGTTATGATAGAGGATGTCGAACACATGGGGCACCAGTTCTATTTCTTCGGTGTAGGACGATACCTCATGTTTCCGGCGGAATCGGCGGAGCACGAACTGGAAGGGTCGCGGTTTCCCCTCTTTTACCGCGATCACCTCCCCATCCAGAATTACGTCCGCCTTCACCACGGGCAGCAACTGGCGCACGATATCGGGAAGGGCATCGGTGACGTCCTCGAGTTTCCGGGAATATATCCTGCAGGTGGAACCCTGCTTGTGAAACTGGAAGCGGGAACCGTCATATTTAAATTCCGCAGCCACCTCACCATGGTCCTGCACCATCTCTGCGATGGTCCCCTGCTGGGCCAGCATCATCTTCACCGGCCGGAACAGCTGGATAGCCACTCCCTGCAGCGCTTCTTCTCCCTGTTTGGCGAGTCTGGCCACTTCACCCAGATCGTTAATCGCCTGATAGGCATGCTCCACCGACGCACTGTCCACGTGAAAGGCCCTGGCGATCGCATCGCGGACATTTCCCTCCCCAACCCCGATGCGGAGCTCTTCCAGAACCAGCCGGGCAAGATACCGAGCTTCCAGGGGAGAGGCGTTCCCAAACAGTTTGCGTAAGGAAAGGATCTTCTCGCGCTGCGAACCCTTTCCCTCGGTGCGGGCGATGGCCTCGAACTCCTGGTAGACCTCGGTGGTCTCCAGTTCGGTGCGGAAAAATGAGGTCTGCTCCTTGGTCGCGATCAGGTGTTCGATCGCCTTTCCCGCGTCGCCGGTGCGGTTGATCTCTTCGACCACTGCCGCTTTTTTCTCCCCCACCACGTAGGCGACCGCTTCATAGAGAAGATTGGGTCCAATTCCCACTTTCAGCGGGCTCCAGTCGGGAAAGATCCGGCCAGTTACGAAACGGACCACCACCGGCAGCTCCCCCTCGGTTAACAGGGCGAGCATCTCACTCACCAGTTCGATGGTCTCCAGTCTCCCCGACATCGCCTCCAGGCGTTCACAATACCGCGAAAAATCAATGAACCGCATGGAGTTTCCGTGTATCTCTCCTTTTCCCGTCCTGATATGTGTTTCCGTTCGAGTTACAGGTATTTGGTAGGAGATACTCCGTGCTGCAGCCCTACGGAGAGATCCACCATATCCACGAACAGACCAAACGCCTCCCGGGCGCTGGCGAGAGCCTTTGCAGGTGTGTTGTTGATCTCCGACAGGTGCGCAAGCTGGATGACGGGAACATCTCGGGCAAGCTCCTGCAGGCACTCTCCTGCTGATGTGTTGGAGAGGTGCCCTTTTTTAGAGCGGATCCTCCTTTTTAGCATTGCAGGATAAGGGCCGTTTTCCAGCATCTCCGGGCAGTGGTTGCTCTCCAGGATCACCATATCGCAGCGGCGAAAACAATCCACCAGTCTGGAAGAGACCACTCCGGTATCGGTGCAGCATCCTACCCGGAGATCCCCTTCTTCGATACAGAACCCGCAGGGTTCCAGCGCATCGTGGGACGTGGCGAAAGGACGGATGAGGAAATCAGAGAGTGGAATCTCCTCATTGTACTGACAGGGGATGACGTCCGGAGTCGCTCGGCTCGATGCGGTGCGAAGGACCTCCGAAAGCGTCCCCTGGGTCCCCAGGATTGGCACCCGGAGTTTTCGGGCCAGAGAGGAGACTCCCTGGATATGATCCCCATGCTCGTGGGTGACCAGAAGGGCGCGGATGAGATCCGGTTTTCCGCCTGAAACAGCGAGACGTGCCAGGATCTCGCGGGCGCTCAGGCCGGCGTCGACGAGCACCGCCCCATCGTCTCCCTCGATGTAAACGCAGTTACCTTTGCTCCCGCTTGCAAGGGTGGTCACCCGCATGAAAAGTACTTGGGGTCTTTTTCCTTAATAAGGGGAGGTAGGGAGTAGAGTAGCGTGAGTCCCATGCCATTCGGGATCTCGGACCATGAGGATTCTTTTTTTCATCAAAGAATCGAGGAAGATCCTATCTGCTCCATTCCCAAGGCGCGTCAACGCCCTGCACAAAAGTCGGACTCAGAACAGCCCCTTCAGGATGAACTTTTATGAGCCGCTCTCGATCCGGTGAACGATCTCCTGGAAGATAACCGGACCGAGTAACTCCTCCGATTCGCGGCGGTACCGCTGGGCCATCAGCCCGATCAGCTTTCGGGTGCCCTTGGTGGTGGTCATGATACCCACACGCTCCGCACGCGTAACCAGCGCTTCCTGCTCCATCATGGCGAAATAGGGAAGCACATAGTAGTGGGGGACGTCCAGAAATTCGGCCAGGCGCCGGGTGGTGGGGAATTTTATGCTGACCCCTGATGGGAAGAACGTGAAGGAGATACATTTTTCGCTGTTCAGCTGAATGTCCAGAGCCGCCGCGAAAATAGCCTCGATATCAAGGGTGGCCATATGATCAACATTCTCGCAGAAGAGCCTATAAAGTATGCTACAACAGAAAGGAAGGAAAGATTAGTCTTTTCCCGTTCCCTCCTCCGTCGCTTCCAAATACACGATCTCCGCTCCGGCATCCTTTGCGAGCTGCTCGATCTCCATTTTCCTGAAGTGGATTGCATGAATCTGCACCGATCCACCGGTCACTGCGACGATACGGAACATGGGCTGGTGTACGCCCTCGCCCACTTTCTGCCTTCCTCGAACGTAAATCTTGGTCATAGTATCACTCCGCATACTCTATTATAGTACTTAATAGTACTTAGACCAACTGATATAACAGTTGTTATACGACAATGAAAAACACCTGATATATAAAGGGTTCTATTATCTATCCGAACCATCTATATTTGTTTCATCATGACACGGACACGATTCGAAGTGGCAAACAAACTTCAGGGAGAGTCGCTGGTGCGGAAAGGGCTTCTTCGCTCTTACAAGGACCGTCCGCAGCTACGGATAGTTCCGGATCTGAATGTCGTGAAGCTAGGCGGCCATGGGATCATCGATTATGGCCGTGAGGTGGTGCTCCCACTGGTAGAGGAGATCAGCTCGCTTACCACCAGGTTCAAGATGTTGATCGTGACCGGAGGCGGAGTGCGGGTCCGGCACATCATGGATGTAGGGCTTGATCTTGGAATGCCTACCGGAGTGCTGGCGGAGCTCGCCGGGAAGATCAGTGAACAGAACGCGATCATGCTATCCATCCTTCTCTCCCCCTGCCACGGGACCCGTATCCACACGAGCGACCTCCTCGAGCTACCTATGCTTCTGGAACTCGGAGTACTCCCGGTGATGCACGGAACTCCCCCCTATGGTCTCTATGAGCATCCCACCGAATACGGGGCCATCCCTCCTCATCGGACCGACACCGGAGCATTCCTCATCGCGGAGGTGCTGGGTGCCAGGAACTGTATCCTGGTGAAGAATGTGGACGGTTTGTTCACAAAAGATCCCACCCACTTCCCTGATGCGGAACTGATTCGTGATATCTCCGCTTCCGAACTCCTGACCATGAACCTGGAAGACATGGTGTTGGAAACCAAACTGGTGGAGCTGCTTCCCTACGCCCGGAACATCCACGAGATTAAGATCGTGAACGGACACGTCCCCGGATCCATCACCCGGGCTCTGGAAGGTGGCCCGGTCGGTACGGTGATCCGGGCCCGCTGATCGAATTCGTCAGCCATGAAGGGTAATCAGAGACCCATGCAGGAAAAACTCCCTCTGAAATTCTCACTTTCCGAGCTAAGCGGAGCTCTTCGGGGATTTTGGCACCATCCTTCCCCTCACCTTAGCAGTGGCGGTAGTGTGTCACCTTAACCTGGGCGTCATTTTTCTGTTCATGGGCTTCTGGTTTATCTTCAGCGGACTGTACTACCGGCTCCCGGTCCCCATCGAACCCATGAAAGTGGTGGTGGCGATCGCAATCGCCGAGGTCCTCACACAGGATATTATCGTGGCTGCTGGGATCATCCTGGGTGTGATCTTCTTCTCCTGGGGTTCGGTAATGGAATGGTGGTGCTGGAGCGCTGGATTCCCCGAAGCGTGGTGCGGGGGATTCAGCTCGGGCTAGCTTTTATTCTGTTGCGTACCACCCTGGGATTCACTTTCTGTTGATCTTTTGTTTTTCACGCTCGGAACCGTTATTGTCATCATATTTTTCCTTGCCGGGAGATGTATCTGTATTCCGGACTTTTCTGCCGTGATCATCGTGCTCTTCGCAGTGAGTGTGGGGATGATCCTGCATGGTGTACCGGCCTTACACTGGATCGAGCCCCCGACCCTGATCCTACCCGATCCGGGAAATTTCCTCTCCTCCTTCGCCACGCTGGTCGTTCCTCAAGCCTTGCTAACGCTCGCCAATGCCATCCTTGCCACGGTGCTGCTCTTAAAGGACCTGTTCCGGGAGAATGTTCCAGCCAAAAAACTTTCCCGGGTCATCGGTGTTATGAACCTGGTCTCGGTTCCCCTTGGTGGGTTCCCTATGTGCCATGGCGCGGGGGGGCTGGCCGGACAGTACCGGTTCGGTGCCCGGACCGGGGGGGCCGATGTCCATGCGGGACTGATTTTAATCGCGTTTGCTCTCTTCTTTGCCGGGGGTGACTTTCTGTCCATCATCCTCTCAGGATTTTACGGAGCGTTCCTCCTGTTCGCAGCGCTCGAACTGGCACGACACGGGATCAAGACCGATCGCTACCTGATCACTTTCCTTATCGCGGTTCTCGCCCTGTTTGCCGGGATGACCTTAGCTTTCTTTGCCGGGATCCTGGTGTTTTATGCCTGGACGTACCTGGATCAAAGGACACAGATCTGAAAATGATAGTAGATCAGGCCTAACCCGGAGGAGGTTATCTTATCCGATCGACAAGACGGGTGAAAGATTCTTGCCTGCTCACCCCTTAAAAGGATATTCCCGTGCTGTTCATCGCCGTACTGGAAATGTATGGGAAGGAAGGTTATAATCCGGAACTCTACAAGAGGGGCTCCGCTACCTCAAAATCCTCATTCGCTATGCAGACTTATGTCTGTCCAATAACTGCGCGGTTAACTGAATCTATTTAATGACTGCGTTGTGAAGGATTCCCTGAAATTCAATTATTTTCAGGCAAAGAGTGGAGATATTTTGTTCCGAAAAAGGTGCCAGTCATGATTGGAACCACATAAAGTCTTTAATCCATTTGTCGACCACCGGAAATATACCACATTGTCGTGAGTCTGCATGACCGTTTACCTGGGTATCGACGATACTGATATGCCGGACACACCGGGGACGGGAAGGATCGCACGGGCGATCGCCTCCCAGCTCTTCTCCCTCTGTGATATTACCGGGATCACCCGACATCAGCTCTACGTGCATCCGGACATCCCGTACACCTCGCACAATAGTTGTGCGGTGATTCACTGTAGAAATGGAGATCCGGAAGAAATATTTTCCTTCGCCCATGAGCTGCTGCTCGATCAGTTTGTGGAGGGTAGTGATCCGGGAATCGCGGTGGCCGATGCCGCTACACTAGGCCCTTCCGTCGTCGCCTTCGGGATGGATGCGAAGCACACCATTCTCACCCAGGAGAAGGCGCGATCCATTGCCCGGCACAGCAACATCCTCCTTGAGGGGCTCGCGGGGACAGAGGGTGGCGTAATTGGCGCCCTCGCAGGAATTGGTCTTGCAGCTACCGGTAATGACGGAAGATTTGTCCAAAGGGGGCGACTGCGAGAACTCCATGGCACCCAGGATGCACTGACCCTGATTAGTGAGGGAGTTGATGTTATCCTTACAGATGACGGACGATCCGTTACCGAAGGGTACATCTGGTTCCACAAGTTTCCCAAACCCGCTTTCGTCGGCGGAAAGGCGGTCCTGTTCGTGCGGCCGGTAGACGGGCACTACGAAGAGATTTTCCGCGACTGAAAATATCCAAGTCCCCCTGTACGATCAATGGCCCCCGCCTTGTTAAGAGGACAGGTAGCATACTAGATTTTAGTATCATAGATGCTGGGGTTTTCTGGGGAATGAGTATTTACAGAGAGTGTGACTCTCCTCAGCGTATAGTAAATAAAAAATGTCGATGGATAAATGGTTTCTTGCGGATGTTACTGCCCTGGACATCCGCAAGCCAACATGGTGCGTACGTTTTTGTTCCTCACTGCCCTGTGAGGGACAAACAATAGTCTGTGACCACTAATATTAAAAAGTATTTTATTTTATAATATGTTAATTTATTTCGGTTAACTTCGATCCCGGGGCAGTACATGGATGGCAGTGGCTTTGAGGGAAACCCAAACCTCCTTCCCCGGCTGAAGTTCTAGATCTTCCACTGAACGGATGGTTATCAGTGCCGTGATCGGGACACCACAGTCCATTATCACGTGTTCAAACGGCCCAACAGGGACCAGTTCCTGCACTATGCCATGTAGCAGATTTCTCGCACTAGTGGAGGACCGAGGTGAGAGATCGATAGTGACGTCTTCCCCACGGAACAAAGCAGTCGCCTTCGTCCCCACCGGATATGAGGAAAGTGCATGAATCTGTACATCCCCAGCCGCAATGGTGACCTCACCGCGATCGGTCGCCATGACCTCCCCCTCAATGATGTTCTCCATCCCCACGAACCGGGCGATCTGGGTGTTGTCAGGTCGGTGGAAGATCCCGCGTGTGGTCCCAGTCTGGAGAAGCTTTCCCCTCATGATCACCCCGATGCGACTGGCCATTCGCTGTCCCTGCAGCAAATCGTGCGTCGATAAGATGACCGTTGTTCCGTGTTCCCTGTTCATCTGGACGACCAGCTGCTCGATCTTTTCCGTCGACGGCGGATCCAGATTCGCCGTCGGCTCATCAAGATAGAGGATCTCCGGTTCGGTCACCATCGCCCGGGCGAGAGCTACCCGCTGGGCTTCACCACCGGAGAGAGTGATCGCCTTTCTTGCTTCATATCCAGTGAGATCGATCTCGGTCAATGCTTCCTTCACCTTACGGGCGATCTCTGCCCTGGCCACTTTTCGGAACTTCAGACCGAGGCCTATGTTGCCCTCCACGGTGGTGTTGAACACCACCGGCTTCTGGAGGAGCATGGCCATCCTGAGCCGCAATTTGAGACGCTCCAAAGGACTATGAGAGACCGGCTCTCCCATCAGGGTGAGGGAACCTTCACTCTCTTCCTCAAGGAGATCAAGGATACGCAGGAGAGTGCTCTTTCCGGCTCCGCTGGGGCCGATAAGTCCGAAGATCTCCCCCTTTTCCACACGGAACGTGACATCGGAGATGATTTCCTGGTCCTCGTATCGTTTACCCAGTTTTTCCGTCTCGATCAACGATTCACCTCTGTTGTGCCACGTTCAGAATGAGATTTACAACTACTGCCACCAGCAGGAGAATAATTCCCAGGGCGATGGATAAGGAAAAGTCACCGATGGAGGTTTCCAGGGTGATAGCGGTGGTCAGTACCCGGGTGGCTCCCCGAATGTTACCGCCGATCATCATCGCCGCACCGACTTCAGAGATCGCCCTGCCGAAGCCGAGGATGACCGCCGCAAGAATCGCAAACCGGGCTTCCTGCATGATGGTTAACACCGATTGGGTTCCTGAGGCACCGAGTGATTTGACCGTCATACGCGCCTCCCGGTCGATAGTACTGAGAGCGGAGATGGTCAGACCGATCAGGATCGGCGTGATGAGGATGAACTGCGCCAGAACCATTCCCACGGGGGTAAACAGCATACCGAGGAAACCGAATGGTCCCGCACGGGAGATGAACAGGAAGAGGAACAGCCCTGCGATAACCGTGGGCAGAGCGTATAAGGTCTGGATGACGTTCACCAGGATCCGCTTCCCCCGGAATTCATGAAAATGAATGAATCCTCCGAGAGGAAGACAGACCGAAGCGCCGATGATCGTCGCAGCTAATGAGATTTCCAAGGAGCGAAGGGTGATCTCGACGACCTCAGGATCGAGGGTGACGATCAGCCAGAATGCCTGGACAAATCCATCCATGATCTCATTTACCATGCGATCCCCCCGACGTAGTATGATCTAGTCTTCACAGTCGAATTCCTATAATTTATCTGACTTTCCATCGCAAAAATTAGGAAGGTTCGAGGCCTTAGGCTCCTGCATGTATTCCGGGTGGCACAGAACCGTATCCGATAGCTGGTGCGATGGGGGTTTGTCCATCCGCAGTAAGAATTGCCTGCCCATCACTGGAGATCAGGAGGTTCACGAAGGCGGTGGCGTCGGTGGGATCGCGGGCCGAAGCGGGGACGGTGACTCCATAGATGATAGGCGTTCCTTTCTCGAGTACCGTCGTCGTTCCCGATGGCCGTCTAACCTGGACCATAGCATAGGTGCCGACATCCGCCATGGTCGATAGATCGATGGCCTCCGGGAGCGTTACATACTGGAGACCGCTTTGTATCGCAACACTGCTATACTCGAACGCGTAGTCTACCTGTCCACTGGTCAGCAGCGGTGCTATGTCTGGTCCGGTTTTGGTGATGATCAGTTTCGTGCCATCCGGTGACGGATTTGTGGCATTGATGGTGACAAGGGATCCGTCCACCGTCGTCGAAATCCTGCTGTGCGCTCCGATCAGCGATTCAAAGATGCTGTTAACCCCGTAGTGCCGTTCCGCGAGCTGAATCGTCATCAGGGACCGGTATCCTGCCGGGTCGGTTGTGGGATCGCTGATCGCATAGGTCACTCCATCACGGTTCAGCATCTGGTACCAGTTGTTCGCGTTCACCGTATTCGCATACTGGCTCGTGTTGCTGTAACAGAGAACAATGCTGTTCTTAGCGAAGTTCAGGTAATACGAGGCGTTTTTAGGTATCAGATAGTTGGGAATAAGGGTATAATCGGCGCTGGCTAGCACATCGACGAACTTTCCGTTCTTGTTTACCTTGTCCACCAAAGCGGCACTTCCACCGGAGAACAGCTGCACATCGACGTCGGGATGTTGCTGTTCGAAGAGCTTCTCCAGTTTTGCCATGGGGGCGTTCAGACTTCCGGCCTGGTAAACCTTCAGGGGTTTTATTGCAGTGGCAGGTGTGGTGAAATCAGCGACCACCCCTGGGGGTACTCCCTTGGTCATGGGGGTGAACAAGCCCTTTCCATATTTATCCACACCAAAATTGCCGATATCGTTCAT
>JAJRCO010000306.1 GCA_028678905.1 Methanomicrobiales archaeon | reverse complement strand
TTCTCTTTATTTCGCACATATAATCGCTACATCCTGCATCGACATTTGATGTGAGGACACTTCATGAATTTGATTCTCATAATTATGTATACATAATGTAAGAAATTAACGGATTTACGGACCTTATTTTGTGGAGAACTATGTTTTTAAGGAAGGGCTTTGAATGCTTTGTTTAGGACTCGGCCGGGGCGTATCCCTTTTTGGTCTGATTTTTTTCTCGATTATTCCAATAGCGTTTTTCTAAAATGGTCTTTAAAAAATTAAAAAAACGTATATCCTTCGAGGTCCACCTCGATGGCACGAACGACAGAAGCAGCAACGTTATAGATGAACGAGTAAATCAGTCCGCCGATAAAACCTGCTATCAACCCACCAATTATTCCAAAAAATACGATGAAACGGCACCAAATCCCGCGACGCCCATTAACGCGATAAAAAATGTGAAAACAAATCCATAAATCAGGCCAATAATCATCCCAAAGATTGCTCCGATCTTTGCCATACTCACGACATCAAAATGATATTAAAAATTACTGGTTTTTCCCTCTTCAATTCAATGAATCGAGGATGCCGTTAATCGGAATTTATTATCAATTCTCGCAGTTGGACAATATTCATACGTGTCGTATGCGGGTATGCTGCGAGATCTCTGAATTCGTCGTGCACAGATCATCGATGTCCATCTGGTGCACATCCTGATTACCCGTTATCCGGGCAAATTGTCTCAATTCTTCGGTCGAAACCCGCAGATAATTTTCCAATCCTTTCGCCGAGCGATCGATGTCCAGACGTTTCCGGAGCTCCGGGTTCTGGGTGGTAATCCCGAATGGGCACGCACCGAGGTGGCATACGCGGTGTTGCTGACATCCACACGCGATGAGGGCGGCGGTGCCAATGGCGATGGCGTCCGCACCAAGAGCAAGAGCTTTTGCGAAATCGGAAGAGATCCGTAATCCGCCGGTAATAACCAGAGAGGTAGTATCAGCATGATGGGAATCCAGGTACGAACGTGCCCGATAAAGGGCATACATAGTAGGAATCGAGGTTGCCTCTTTGATAAATTTGGGAGCGGCACCGGTTCCCCCAGGTCTCCCATCGATGGTAATAAAATCGGGTTGGGCAGGAAGTATCGCTTCGAGATCTTCCTCAACGTTCCCGGCAGCGATCTTCACTCCGACAGGTACTCCTTCGGAACTGTTGCGCAGCCAGCGAATTTTATCCTTCAGATCTTCCTTATTCCGGATATCTTCAAAAGAGGCAGGACTGATGATGTCTTGCCCTTCCGGATATCCCCGGAGGTGCGCAATTTCCCGGGTAACCTTCGCGGCAGGAAGACGACCGCCAAGCCCGGGTTCAGCAGACTGACCCAGCTTGATCTCGATCGCGTGAACAGAAGCAAGGGTATCGGGGGTCACGCCGTAGCGATTGGGAACATATTCAAAGATATACCTATACGCCTCTTTCCGCTCTTCTTCCAGGATTCCTCCTTCACCCGAGCCTATTGCTGTACCAACAGCAGCGCTCCCCCGGGCGAGGGCGATCTTCGCCTCCCGCGAGAGCGCCCCAAAAGACATGTGAGTGACAAACAGGGGTGTCTCGAGGACGAGAGGTTTCTTTGCCTCCGGTCCGATTACCGTCCTTGTGTTGACAGGCACATCCGCGTTTTGGGGGATTTGGGCGATCTGTGCCCCTTTTATCAGGATATCGCTCCAGGGAATCACTGGTTTTCTCGTACGCATTGGTTCGATAATCGATGCGCCGGTGGAAGCCATGGTCTGGATATCGATCAGGTATTCCTCAGTTTCACCAGGCTCATAGCGGGGGATGCGGTTACCTGTGGCTGGTTCTGCTCCTGTTCCGGCTTCCCAGATGGATTGGGAAAGAGAACCGCCCGCTGGAGAAGGTGTTATTGGACCCGGTAGAGGAAGGAGATGACTCTTGTCAAACCCGCATACGGGACATCGCCAGGTTTCGGGAAAATCATTGGGAGCGGTACCGGGTCTGATACCTGTGTAGGAATCCCCTTGCTCGGGGTCATATACGAAAACGTTGCAAACATTACATTGGTACCGTGGCATACGATCTCTCATAGAGTCGTAGCCTATCGCTCATAAAAAATATGCCGGTATTCACCAAAGACCCAGAAGAAATATCCCGGACGCAATGGCCGCAGTCATGATCAGGAGCATCACCCATCCAATCCCCCTATGCAGGTTCCTGATCAGGAGCTTGTATTTTTGTGTATGTTTTTTCTCATATCCGAGCACAAGACCGGTAAGGGCCAGACTCAATCCCGTCACACCAACGACCGCATGGCTCACACGGAGATGTGGTCCGCCCGACAGCGCGACCATAACGACACCCATCCCTATCCCGGTAACAAGACTTGCCACTCCCAGATTGGTCAACAGGAAATGCACCTGGAACCATCCTTTTCTCACGCTCCTGGATCTGGCGAAAAACACGGCAATTCCCAGACATATTACTCCGAAAACAAGGATCGCCATGTGAAAAGGCCATAAAACAGGTAGACCACCCTTTATAGAGGTCGCCGTTCCCTCCTTCAGGATAATGGTTTCAGAGAGAGACCCATAAAGGTTACAGGCCGCCGTAACCTCGAATGTGTCTCCGGCTTTTCCCGGTACAGGGTAATAGTAGGTGAACGTCGCGGTGGATGGCTGACTTGTATACGATTCCGATAATAACGGAGAGCCGTTCCTTGTAATATTTACGCTATTGATGAAATGAGTGGAGGTATCTCTGACTACGTGCGTAATGGTCACTTCGAGCTGCTGGCTCGACTGGTTATAAGAAAGAACGATGTTCGACGGTGGATGTGCGGAGACAGGTGCAAAGAGAAGAGAAATCGCCAGGATCACTCCAATCGCGGGTATCACTTTTCCGCTTCCCGTCCCTGGAGGTGACAGATTTGCATGTTCCTTGGGGCGTGTCATATGTATCACTGAAAAAGAGGGAATTCCCACTCCCAACATCATTCGACCAGGATAGTAGCGTGCTGTTCAGGATCTTCACTGTCATGGGTAGGATACACACCCGGCAATTCAAATA
>JAJRCO010000283.1 GCA_028678905.1 Methanomicrobiales archaeon | reverse complement strand
GGACCCGACGGGGTTTCGATCATCGTCTCGCCGGCGAGGCAGATGGGACAGGTGAGCACAGAGTTCTCGGATCGCTCGTTGAGGATAACCCCGTCACTGCGAATCATGCCCGACACCTGGAGCCCTTCCCCCGTTGTCCCGAGCCGCAGGCTGAAGGAATAGGTGTTGGCCGACGTTGGGGTGAGGGGGATGGCATTGAGTTTCTTGTACTCGCGGTAGACGAGGAGGATGGTATCGTTGGAATAGGGTGGCCGGATGCCCTTACGTTCGACGATGGCTGAGAAGAGATCGGTCTCGTTCTCAATATTGGGGAAGGTGGCGATGGCCCGTTCAAGCTCGTCACCGCGCCCGATGGGATAATAATCGGGATCGCAGTAGAAGAACCGGCTCTCTCCGTAGTGATCGAGGAGGATGTACTTCAGCTGGGGAGGGGTGTAGGTCTGATTTCCCGGGGGCGGAGGGCCGCTTACCAGGCAGCCCGCGAGGAGGATGAAGAGGATGACCGGGACGGCCAATCCGGGTTTCATGACCAAGGACAATGCCATCGTGGTATAAAAGGGTTCGCAGGGGCGACGCGTGAGGATCACCACTAAAAGTTGGGATTTGGGTTGGCCATGGCAGCACCTTGGACGGCTGCATCAAATAAAAAAAGATGATATTATTTCGTCGGTCCTGGAACCGGCGGATTTACCTTCGTCGGACCCGGCGCTTTGGATATCATGAGCTTGTATGGTCGCATCATCTCATTGTCCTCGTGATCAATGATATGACAGTGCCACACATACCCGGGCCCGTAGGTTGGGTCGAAGGAGTACCAGAATGGTGGATGACCGGTTCCATCCTGTCTCTGGAAGCGGATACGGATGAAGGTAACCTCTTCAGGATTCGACCGTACCGTATCCTTCCACCCTTGCTCGTTTGCGTCTGGATCTCTAAAGGTACCTGTAAGATACGGAGAAACATCCAGGTCTAAGGGTGAATAGTCGATAGGCCAGGGTGGTCCTCTCATGCTTACATCCGCAGGAGGTTCGAGTGTTCCGCACGGTTTCAAGTTCACTAACGGTGTGATGGGGGGCGATGCGCAGTCCGTGTACTGCTTATTGATCCAGTCATCCAGATACTGAGGATTGAAATTCTGGCGGCCTGTAACCTGGAACTGAACCAGGTGGACATGCATGGGATGCGTATCACCTGTCGTGTCAATGAAACGCCATTCTTCAATAGTCCCGGGGGCTGGGGTTTCACGAAGCACTCCGGCCCATTTCTGTCCGTTCAGGAGGACTTCCAGAGGCTCATCAATCGCACTCATGACCTCCCTGAGAACCAGGTTTCTCGTCACAGCAGGAGCAACGTCGGCGAAATCTGGAAGATTCGTGTTCAGCGTGGTGGCAGTGGATACTGGGGGCGACGCAACTTCCGGTCCGGTGATGTCAAACCGCATGATCGTTCCATCCAGTCCTGCTATGGGCAAGTCACCATCCGGGAATGGGAATCTGGCAGTATTGGTCAGTGTTACGGGTCCGGTGACGTCGGTGAAGTCGATCAGGAGGTCAACCCTCTCTCCAGGTGCGAAAGTGAATTCAGTAAGCGAGACGGGCTTCTCAAGGTACCCACCATCGCTTCCGATCTGGAGGAAGGATACTTCCTCATTGTTGCCATCCATGAAGTGCATGGTATAGAACCGCGCATTTGACCCGTCCACGAATCGCAGGCGATAGGTGGTCCGATCTACATCCATCTTTGGCCAGACAAGACCGTTTACGATAATAGTATTACCAAAGAATTCAGGATTCCAGTACGGGTGAACATCCGGATTGTTACCCACGGTGGGGAACCACAGGTCTCCATCCGCTTTGAAAGTACGATCCTGGATGGCGAGGGGGACCTCGTACTTGGGATCGGCGATCAGCTTGGGTTCATTCGGTTGCCGGATTAAATAGAACCCCGCGAGTCCGGACAGCACATTTATCCGGGTCATGCCCAGCGCATGGTCATGGTAGAACAGGGTGGTTGCGAGTTGATTGTTCGGATACTCGTATATCGCGGAATTCGCATCGGTTTTCTTCTCGGTGGTGTAATCCGGACCATGGATACCGTTCCTGGTGAACCACTGGTTCGGTCCACCATCGGAGGTGGAACGGTCTTCACCGCCATGCAGGTGCGTCACTATGGGAATCGGGGCCTGGGCGAGAGCGATACCCGGCGGGAATTCAGGGCAATCTGGATAGCAGGCAAGCATGGGCATACAGAGCGTGCCCGAGGAATCGAGCTCACACATGATATTATCAGGATCTTTAGAGTCCGGGCATACCCCATTCTCCGGTGGGGCACAGATCTGGTTGGGATCGGCCCAGTGAAGAGTGGGATCCACCGCTACGATGCTGTCGCCCTGGAGGTCATTGACCCACTGGACCTCCACGGTCTTTCCCTTCATTGTCTCGAAAGTTCCCGCAGGAGAATTCTGGACAAATCCGAGAAATGTGTTGGACGCCGCGAACTTTGCATTCCCGCCATACGCAAAGACAGTAGTTTTCTTGAAGCATCCAGTCACGGGAGGCAACAGCTGCTGTTCGAATTTGGAAGCGGTGATCACATAGGTATCCCTCGATCCCGTTGATTTGGTGGGTACCCATACGGGCGGAGCGCCGAAGGGTGGGAATACAGTATTCAAACTGTACTCGAACTGGGGAATGGTGGTTGGATCGATGGTACCGTCAGGCGAGGCCTCACAGTTTTGTGCCGCGACGGGGAAGCTGAGAACAAGCAGGGCCAGGAGGCCCAGCACCACTAGCTCCAGACCTTTCCAGACTGGACGATATCTTTTATGTTTTGCCGTCATGATTTTCCTTCTCCTTCATTTCTCTTTTCCTCTCTGCACATCGAAAGACTGCACTAAGGCAGATTCTCTGGTCAAACGTCATGAGGTGTTTTTTACTGTATACCCCCCTTCGCGATTGTGAACTCTTTCCTTCAGTTGCCCGGGGAACAGGGAGGTCTTCCATCGACGGTCATCTGTCGCCCGGTGGCCTCATGCCGTTCCCGGCCACAGGGCTCATCGCACTCTGGAGGTGTGGATGGAGATTTCCCTTCTCCCTGAGGCAAGTCCCCACTCCCCCCTGATACTACTTATTGGTTTCCTGATATTTCATCCGTTGAAACCAAATAGGCTGTATCTTTGTTCTTTTAACATCCCTTCTATGACCAGAGGAATTTGCGGCAATTTTGCCGGGGGCAGTCATTTTAATTATTGGGATGAGGGAATCTGTGTTGGAAGGCGTATCTTTGGGGAGGAAGAACCATGGACCTGACCAATGACACCTATGTCGTCTTCATCGGCAACGGGAACGTGACCGAGCGCTATTTCCGGGATGAAAAGGGCTGGGTGAAGGTGAGCACCCGGGGCCGGACCTTCCGGATGACCGCGGAGCAGGTCCTGAACCACGTCCTGCCTGCGGTCGCCGGGATCAAGCCGAATGTCACCATCCGGGTGGAGCATCACGAGGAACGGGGCCGCAAGTCCAGGGAGGACGCGCCATCTCGACTTTCCCACCCGTAATGGTTTATTCCCCCATTCGAGAGCTGCAAAAAACCCGCCCCAGACTTTGGTTGTTGCACCACATATTCTCCTATTTTTCATTCAGCCCGATGAAAAAGAATCCGATTCCCAGCATAAATGAAACCAGTGCAAACACAAATGGTATCAAAAAATCGAGTTTC
>JAJRCO010000222.1 GCA_028678905.1 Methanomicrobiales archaeon | reverse complement strand
GGTAAGGTCGGCAAGGAAGCTTTCGAAGCGCTGGATATCTGATCCGATCCACCCTTTTTCTCTCAATCCAATCATAAGCCTGCACAGAATTCCTCTTGCTCACCAAAGCTCCATTCGGTTTTTGGAAAATCGTGTCGTCCTGAATATTCCTGCGAGGACTTCCTTAGTATACGATGGGAATTCATTTATGGACGGTCGGGGCTGAAACGAAGATTAGTCTGGCGGAAATTTCACGGTTTTTTGAGTTCCAATTCTTAGGTAGGGATTTGTTCGCTGCATTCAGAGTGGGCGACCCGCGCGATGAAATCCTCCTGGCGTAACTTTTATATTGGTGAGGCGGCATTAAGCGAAGATACTGCTCAGGGATGGTGGATAAAAAATGAGCAACACTGGTATCTATCCGGATCGGGGTATCCCCCTTCCCGGCTCCGATAAAGATCGCAGATCCTGTATCAAGCAGGAGATAGGCCGGTTAAAGTGGTGCCTGCTCCTCTATAAAACCGATGAATGGTGTACCTTGTTTCGGTATGCAGGAATCGATCAGGAGGAGGCAGAAGGTAGGACTTCTGCTCCGTCCGCATCGACTTCATGACGTGCCCGAGACTGGTCAACTATCTTCTGGTCTCAAATCGGTATTCTTCCCGGATACGGTCTTTCCTGACATTTTTACCACATCATCTCAGCGGCGGAGGAGAATTCCTTATCCTTTTAATTCATCCACCGAATTCCATGAACAACCCCAGGGCGTATGCAAGTAGGGTGGCGAGGCCCAGAAAGTAAAAGAGAAATCCCGGAATGAGCACAAAAACGGTCCGTAGGGACATCGTATGGGCATCCCACCAGAGAGAGACTGAAGTGGAGAGCACCCCCTCCATCCCCC
Source organism: Methanomicrobiales archaeon (assembly GCA_028678905.1). GTDB lineage: Archaea > Halobacteriota > Methanomicrobia > Methanomicrobiales > JACTUA01 > JAJRCM01. The sequence continues at coordinate 35,543 of JAJRCO010000222.1, read as the reverse complement.
GCATATAGTCCCGCACCGCATGGCCCTTAAGGGAGCTGATCTTTTTTCCACGGGCGCTTTGTGCGACCGCACGGGACCGGTCAAGGATCAACTGGATCAGAAATAAAATGCCACGAACTGCGGAAAAGGCGACCGCAGATACACCGAAGAAAATGACCGAGAGAGGAATAAGGCGATAATTGATCATCCCGTCAGAAACAAAAAACTGAGAAAAATACCAGAGAGAACAGATCAGTGAGAGGGTGCTGATCACGAGCATCCCGTTTGCAAGCGAGGTAAAGTTCTGCAGGGATGAGCGCAGGTGGTCGTACAGATCCAGATTATGGGTGAGGTAGCCGACCCCGGCTTCCATCACTTTTCGAGGATGTCTGGATCTCATGATGAAATAGTATGGGCGGTCTCTTCTACTTAGAAGATCGTTTTGCGGTACACTTCAGTACACCGGTGGAGGAGTCGGCGGTCAATCGTGTCCTCTTCGCGGGCCCTAGCTCCGTTTCCTCTTTTTGTTCCATTCCCCCATATATCGTATCAGCGGAAGGATGCCATCGGTGTTTGGATGGACTTCGATGAGATCCTCCAGTTCGGTAACCGTACATCCCCTGCGGATAAGGGCTGAGAGGTAGGCACCGATGAGCGAACCACCCGGCGCAATGAGGCGCACACCCTCCAGCTCTCCGCTCTCTCCCTGGATCATCAGTCGTGCCGTACCAGTGTTACGGGAGGGAACAGCCCAGAATGAACCCGGCCCGGCCGGGGCAGGTGAACCGATGGCCGCGGTATCCTCAGAGGGCTCACCGCAGAACATGAAGTCCCGTGACAGCGAGATTGACTGAGGGATGGCCCGGTAATCCATCTGCCTCTCTTTGCCCAGGATATTGTCTGCCGCGATCATCCCCTCCATACGGGCAACGGGTGTGAGGTACGGTGGTCCGGCAACGTCTCCGGCGGCATAGATGCCGGGCACACTGGTCCTTAAGTGATCGTCCACCACGATCTCCCCCAGGTCGCCTTTGCGCAGTCCGCGTGCACATTCCGCGTTAGGGCGGAGTCCGGATGCCATCAGTACTACCTCTGCCTCGCTCAATTCTTCGTCGTCCCGTCCCCGCACTGAAAGGAGCCCCCCAGATCGCTCGATTGCGGTGACTGGGGTGTTCTCGCGGATGATCACCCCTTCCAGATCTGTTCTCGCTCCTCTCCTCAGAAGGGGATCCAGAGTACGGAGGAAGCCACTCCGTGCAATGATGGTTACTTCCGAACCAAACGCGCTAAACGCATAGGCGAACTCTGCCGACATGATGCCTCCCCCGATGATAGTCAGGCGGAGGGGAAGCGTTTCGAGGCTTCCCAGAGTGTGGGGGGTGATCACTCCCGGGCGTTCCCTGCCCGGAATATCCAGGACGATGGGACGGGATCCAGTAGCGATGATTCCTGCTTCTGCCGGCACCTGTTCTCCGTCCACATATAGGGCTTCTCCTTCGCACCGTCCTTCAACCCCGTATTGTATCTCCACACCGGCCTGCCGGGTCTCCTCATCCAGGACCGCCTCTATCTGGCCCTGGATCTTCTGCATCTCTTTTATGAGTGTAGAAAACGAGATCGCCGGTGTGGAAGAAGCGATACCCAGCTGTTGCAGCTGTTCCCCGCTTCGTATCCAACGGGCTGCATCGCTGAGTGCGCAGACGACCATACATCCGTGGTGAAGGCACTGTCCTCCAATCTTTTTCTTTTCCAGGAGGAGCACTTCTTTTCCCGCATGGGCGAGGCGGATCGCTCCTAGTCTCCCGGCCGGTCCGCCCCCGATGACGACGATCATGCGTGCTTCACAGGATCTCGCAGCCCTCATCCATCGGCATGGTCAGCACCTCGCCGGTATATCCATTTACCTCGATGATCTTCTTTCCCTTCACGCTCCACACCGGGACATAGATCAGGTTCAGATCCATCTTTACTTCGTTCCCTTCCGGCCGGAACACCTTCTCCTCATAATAGATCGCATCTCCCTTTTCCTGCCGCAGGCGGATGGTCTTGGTCTGGGACTCTACGATCTCGTTTATGATTCGCTGCTTCGCCTGTTCTTTGTCGATTTTCATCTGTACCATTTCGGAATCGGGAATAATTCCGCTGGTCTCGGGAACGACCTCCGGCGCTTCCACTTCAATACCGTTAATCGCATTCAGCATCCCTTTCTTTTCACCGCTGAACTGGATGCTCTTTCCCTTGTAGGATCGTTCTCCGCTGACAGACACCTGATACTGCCAGTGGGGAAGGTAACGGCAGCGAGGAACCCCTTCAATCCCGGCGATCTGGACGGCTCTCTTTGCGGTGATTTTCACCGGGAAATGCAGGATCTCGGGCCCCACCAGTTCCTGGCCGGGTGCCGTTGTCGGTTGCGGAACCTCGACAGCAAGAGGTATGGAAAAGAATTTCCTCATCACCCGGGCCACAGCGGCCTCACCTGACCAGGCGGCCAGATCGCCCAGACCCCATCGGACGCACCGGTGTGTCTTCAGGTCGTCCCTTGTAGTGAACAGGAGCTTGGTACAGGTAATATCTTTGTCATTGATCTTCAACCGGAAGTTGCGGTTATCGAACTCTTCCACCTCAGGAGTATCGTCCGACGCAAGGAGAACCACGCAGGTGTCCCCCTGAGTTGCGGAGAGATCAAGAGGTGCTTCAAGGTCGTCTACCTGGTAGGCCGCGGTCTCAAAGATGGTGCGGAGTGCATCTTTTGCCCGTGAACGCGTATCTGGATCCATCTACCTTATATTCCTGCCGGGGATAGAACAATTTTTCTGTTCTTCCGTTTCTGCAGATATCGGTGTAACAGGGTATTTACATGGAAAGGGCGATTTTTGGCTGGTTTTTGGTGATAAAGTGCAGAAGGTGAGTAATCCTCTCGATAAGGCTTCCTGTCTATTCTCGCGCCGAATGGTGAGACTACGTGACGGCTGTTGCATCGACTTCCGGTGAGTTTTCCGGAAAATTTTTGAAGGTTATCGGATTCCGAATACCTTACCTATACCCTGCCCAACAATAGAACAATTTTTCTCGTACCAGAATCGAGATAATCTGATGAATCCCCCCATGAAATTTATCAATAACCGCATTGATGAATACGCCATCAAGGTGACCTATGATCCCGCGGAAAATACGGGAGATATCATCTACAATCTCTCTCTTATTCGGGACGAAGACCTCGAGTATGCTATTATGACCATGAAAAACGCATACCGGGCCGGTATTTCGGTAAGCGACAGGGTGAGGTTCCTGGAAGCAGGGGAAATAATGGAGGATTTCACCATACCCGAGGAGAACACAGGAATCTGCACCATGTGTTCCCTCACCCTCGATGGACTCCTGCTGCGGAAGGGTGTGCCGATCCGTCCGATCGGGGGAGGGGTGGTGGAAGTAGAGGAACGGATGCCCCGGAGGTTCACTAACTTCATCCTGTACGAGGATACCACCATCGATCCCCTGGAAGTGCTGGCATCGCAGGATATCACCTCTATTTCCTCGGTGATGCATCAGGGCAAGGGGACGATTCTGGCAAATATCCGCGAATGCCATATGGAATCGGAATCACGGGTCTCTCTTCTCCTGGATGATCTTGCCTCGACCGGCTTTACCGGGATCCTCGACATGGGCATTCCCAATATCCACCTTCTCGGAGTCCCGGTGAGCCCTCAGTACTTTGGGGTGGTGATGGTCGGAGGAACCAATGCCATGGCTGCGATCAAAGAGAGCGGGCGCCCCGTCGTCACCAAAGCGCTGAAAGGTCTGGTTGACGTGCGGACTATGAATTCGATCAACGACTATTGATCCGACTGCTTTTTCCAGTCCAGGATGAACCGATAGTACCGGAGGAAAAACTGGACGAAACCTGCAGACTCGGAAAAAAGGGCGCTGGGCATCTCATCCCCGCTTCCCATACTGACCATGACCTGTTTTCCGTCCACCAGAAACATACCCGCCATGTTGGGCGGGGGAATAGAATCACGGAAAGGCTGAACCGGTTCTGCAAGGACGGTGAAATGGGGTTGTCTCTCACTCTCCCACCGGTCGCAGATCATCTCCACCTTCACTGCGGGTGGAATACCGATCAGCGCATCTGCCACCTCCCCCTGGAGGAGATCCCAGTGCGCCATTAGGCGAATATCCACCTTCGCCCCCTCGATCAGATCAACCAAGCGGTCGATGATATGTTCTTTCCCGTAGATACTCCAGATTAGTTCCTCCTCTCCCCGAACTTTCTGGATGGGTTTTTGATGGATTTCCCGGAGGGTTTCCTTCGCCTCATCCGCATTCACCTCTATCCGGCTCAGGAGGTGGCCGATCCCCTCCTCCGGCGGGGTAGCCCGGTAACGGCGGGGTGAGGTATGGGAGATGCTGACTAGATTCTTCTGCATAAGGCGGTTCAGCGCCGGATATACCGAAGCCCGGGGTACCCCCGAGATCTCGTGGATCTCGGTCGCAGAACCTTCCCTGATTCCCAGAAGTCCGATATATACCAGCGCCTCGTACTTGGTCAACCCCAGATTTTTCAGGATCTCCACCAGCCGGTTCTGGTCGACCGACGTCATCGTGCTAACACTTAATAGCGAGGATTGATAAATGTTGTTACAATCATTACAACAGATGTGGAACGAATGAAAATCAGATATTTTTTCATTATCACTCTGATAATGGCCCTATTTGCTGTACCCGCACTGGCGGGAACCCTGTACATCTCCGGCGGGCCGGATATCTCGGCCGCCATCTCCGGCACCAATGAATTCTCTCCAGGGGCTGGCGAGAAAGTATCGGTCCTGGTGGAAAACAGAGGGCTTATCGACCTGAAGATCGTGAGGTCAGACATCGTGAGTCGGGATGACCTTCCGACAACTGCGAAGCTGGTGAGAGTGGCTCTCCTCGCCAACGGAACACCCATGACCGTGAAATCTGATCCCCAGATGATCGGTGATGTGGAAGGTGGGAACACCAGGACGGTCTCCTTCGATGTAAAGATCGATAATCAGGCTACCGGGGGCATTTATACCGCCCTGCTGCGCACCGAGTATACCTATCTTTATTCGGCCGAATCAGAGGGGCAGGATAACATCCACTACTACTACAAGACGGTAACCGAGGACCTGCCCCTGACCATCAACATCCGTCCCAGCGTGGAACTGGAAGTACAGGAAGCGGTGGCCGAACACCTGGATGTGGGGGCGGAGGGGTATCTTACTCTGACCCTCAAGAATATCGGCAGCGTTGACGCACAGAAAGCCATTGCACGCATCGCCCAGAATGGCCACAGCCCGGTCATGCCTACGGACAGTAGTGTATATATCGGTAATTTTCCCGCGGGAAGCACGATCACCGCTCGATACAAAGTAGCGGTATCCAGCTCCGCCACGGAAAATCAAGTGTATCCCCTCGATGTGTATCTCGATTATCTGGATTTTGAAGGAGATACCATCACCTCGGATCCGGTCACCTTTGGCGTTCCGGTTGGGGGAAAGATCGAATTTTCAGTGATATCTGCTCCCATCCAGGTACGCCCGGGAGAGAAGCGGACCATCGAAGTGGAGTACAAAAATACCGGATCTGCAGAGGTATTCCGTGCCCAGGCCCGCCTTTCTGCGGTCGATCCCTTTACGAGTAGCGACGACACCGCGTTCCTGGGAGATCTGAAACCCGGGCAGAGTGTGATTGCTCGTTATGAAGTGAGCGCAGATGGAACCGCGACGATCAAGAGTTACGGGCTGGATTCGGAGATCCGATACCGGGATTCTCTGGACAATCCTCAGATATCCAAGACAATGAAGGTTGAGATGGAAGTAGTGGCGTCGCAGGGTATCTTCAGTCAGGCCTCCAATCCTCTGGTTATCGCCCTCCTGGGAGCAGCCATCTTGGGTGGACTTTATTATATAGCCAAGGTACGTAGAAAGAAGTGATGATACCCGGATGGCCGGGGGAAACCCCTCCCCCTCAGGCACGAAACGTCGACGAAGTGCGCCAGGTCCTGGCCATCCCGGAGTGTCCCTGTTCCGGATCCCTCTATTTTATGTATCGCGATCTCGCCCGGACTGACCAGGATCGCGCCTGGCTCTCCGCGCAGACGGTGCGCTATGATGTTACCGAAATTCCCCCGCTGACCCTCTGCGGAGAGTACGTGAAGACCAAAGGGCATTATCATCCGCCTGCCCCCTCCGGAGTACACTATCCGGAGGTGTATGAGGTGCTGACAGGAGAGGCTCATTATCTGCTGCAGAATGGCGATATCAGTGATGTGGTGCTCATCTTTGCCAGAGAGGGGGAGAAGGTGATCATTCCTCCCGGATACGGGCATGTCACCATCAATGCCTCTACGAGAAAATTGCTGATGGCAAACCTGGTCTCCTGCAAATTCTCCAGCGACTACCAGATGTACGAGGGTCGACATGGGGCTGCCTATTACATGATGGTGGGAGAACAGATAGTGAAGAATCCCCATTACCCGTCCGTCCCTCCGCTGCGGACCGGTCAGCCCTCGCACAGCACCATCTTGGGAATCGAGGAGGGAGTAACTCTGTATCATCTGGTCGAGAAACGCGTGGATCTCTCGTTCCTTAATCACCCCGAGCGATACACCCGGATCTTCAAGACCCTGCTAGCAGGCTGAATGGGGGGGACCTCTTGTGACGGCTGCTCTCTACCAGCCGGAGCACTTTCTCCTCCTCATCGGTGCTGGCCAACCACCGGTTGCTCTCCAACGCACGGAGAGCCTGGTCGATCACGGGATAGGTGAGGCCGAGTTCCCCTTCGTCGGTCTGTCCCGCCCATAACCCCGCTGATGGAGGTTTGTCGAGTATTGCGGCGGGCAATTCCAGGTGTCGGGCGAGGGCATATACCTCTGTTTTATACAAATGTAGGATGGGCTGGAAATCGGCCGCATTGTCCCCGTATTTGGTGCAGTATCCGAGCAGGTATTCACTCCGGTTGGAGGTTCCGCATACCAGCCGGTACTCGCGGTTCGCCAGGTAGTACAGGAGGGTCATGCGGATGCGGGCCGTCAGATTCCCCTCCAGGTACGTGTTCTGGAGGTAGCCGGGTGTCTCCCGGTATCGATCCAGAATAGGCTGGATGCTGACGGTCACCGCAGGAATGCCTAGGGCGGTGCAGAGGTTCCGGGCATCCCGGATATCCTCTTTTCGGGTCACTTCCGAAGGAAGGAGTACCCCCTTCACCCTCTCCTTTCCCAACGCCGCCGTGCAGAGGACAGCTGCCAGAGACGAATCAACACCACCGCTTACTCCTACCACGATTCCAGCGCAGCTGCTGCTCCACAGGACGTGTCGGATCATCTGCTCGATGCGTTCTGCCTCACAGCCCGGGTCACACTGCATTCTGATCCTCACCTGGTGTTTTCTTCATATTCTCACTCCTCCGGAATATATCCTCACCGGGTTGACCGCTGTGCCTATGGATCGGTCCAGTGCTTTTGCCTATCATAAGCTCGGCTCTCAAATTGGCCAGCGCAAAAGGAGTGGAGGGGTGGCGGAAAGTGAAATCTTCCAGCATTGCCCGAATCTCTTCCCGCGATTGACTACCTGAACGAGCAGGTAAACCGGATTCCTGCAGTCCCTGGATACGGGCGTAGAAAATGACTTCCTGTTCGGGGACACCCGCAAATGGCCGGATCAGGGGAAGAGTATTCTCCCCTTCCGTCCGGTATAACCGGGAAACATCTCCCCACAGGACATCCCTCATCATCTCGCAGGCCTCGTCCTCCAGTGTAGAGGCCAGTGCGAGCTGGGTGGCACCTTTCTCTTGCGCGATTCTCCGAATAATGCGATCATCGAGCACAGGAGCCTGTTCCCGCCCGTGGTACTCTGGTCTGGCAGCCTTGCCCAGTGCGGTTTCATGTCTATCCTGCATGACTACCCGGATCCATTCCCAGCCCCTCGTACGGGCGATCTCCCCGATATATTCCGCACTGGCGCGATCTGCCTTTGGGTCATCCACCAACACCACGAAAAATGAAAGATCCCGTCGTTCTCCGAAAACCGTGGCGAAAAAATGCACGAGCGACACCCCCGCATCGTCCCCGGATACCATTATTGCGGTGCGTGCATTCGGACGTATCCATCCGTTCGCCCTGATGATCCGCTTTGCTCTCCGCTCCACATCGAGAGAGAAATGGTGGTCGCACAGATGCTGTCCGGAATAGGGCTGGAAGACGATAGCCTCCTGCCGGCAGTGATCGCACTCCATTCGTCAGATCACACTTTTATCCTGCCTGGCATAAAATAAGAATGGCCATGCCCATTTCCGCAGACCAGATTAAGTCTCTTCATCCCTACGAGCTCCGCATCCTGCTCACCCTTGAGCACCTGATGAAACGCTATGCCTGGGTTCCCCTCGATCTCCTGAAATCGTCGACGCGGTTCTCTGACAGCGAGCTCGCGTACCGGCTGGGTCGGCTGATGGCGGGGGATATGGTGCGGTTCCGTAAGGTGCCCTATGAGGGCTATGCCCTCGTGTTTGCCGGCATGGATACGCTAGCCCTCCGCACACTCTCCGAACGAGACACCATCAGCGCCCTGGGAAGTCTCATTGGGGTAGGAAAGGAATCGGTGGTGTACGAGGCCCTGGGTCTCACCCGGCTGGTGCTGAAGTTCCACCGGATTGGGCAGCGCTCCTTCCAGTCTGCCCGCATCAGCCGGGGTTATCTCCCTGACGGGGGGCACATTCCGCGCCTCTTTGCCTCGGTCCTGTCCGCCGAACGGGAATTCCTGGCTCTGAAAACCCTCCATCCCCGAGTCAGCGTTCCACTCCCCATCGACCGAAACCGTCATGTGGTGGCGATGTCTCTGATCGAAGGTGTTCTGTTGAACCATGCCCGCCTCTCCGATCCGGAGCATACCCTGGAGGAGATTCTGGAGAATGTGCGTGCATCATATGACCTGGGAATCATTCATGCCGATCTCAGTGAGTTTAATGTGATGATGGATGAAGGGACCTGCTACCTGATCGACTGGCCTCAGTGGGTGGAGACCACCCATCCCAATGCGGGAGCTCTCCTGCGCAGGGACGTGCAGAATATCCTCTCCTATTTCCAGAGAAAGTATAATATCGTCCGCTCCCTTGAGAACGTCCTGGAGAGTATGGCCGGATGAAGGTCTTTGGCATCGATATCATCACCGGTTCGGTCCGCTCCCGAACCCGCAGGCCCATGTATGCGCTGGTGGTCTGCGAAAACGGGGAGATCACCCGGGAAACAGAGGTGAGCCACTACCGCCTGCTCCGCATGCTCGCACAGGAGGAGCCGGAGATCCTCGCGGTGGACAGCATCCAGGAGCTGGCTCCGGACCAGCACGAACTGTGCCTGATCCTACAGCAGTTTCCTCCTCACACCCGCCTGATCCAGGTGACCGGAGGAGAAAAGAAAGAAACGCTCGGGAAAGTGGCCGCCCGGTACAACATCAGCTTCAACCGTTTCGATCCCTACGCCGAAGCCCGGACCATCGCCCGGGTGGCCTGTCTGGGTGGGGGGGCAGAAGTGGTCGCATTCGAGAACAGCTGTGAGGTGGCAGTAAGCCGCCATCGCTCGATCGGCAAAGGCGGATGGAGCCAGAACCGCTACGTGCGGAAGATCCACGGAGCCGTCCTGCAGAAAGCACGGGAGATCGAGGATCAGCTGATCGGTGCCGGGCTCGCCTTCGATAAGAAAGAATCGCGTGCGTTCGGCGGGGCGAGCCGGGTCTCCTTCCAGGTGAATGCCCCCCGGGGAATGATTCCCATTCCCAATTATCGCGGGGCAGACGTGCAGGTCCGGGTGGCCTGCCGCCGCCTGGACCGGATCCGGTTCCGCCCACTCCAGGAACGGCCCCGGTACCTCATTGTGGGTATTGATCCGGGCACCACCACCGCGATCGCGGCGATCGACCTGGAGGGGAATCTGGTGCGGACGGAGAGTTCCCGCCAGACCTCCATGGCAGAGACGATCGAGACGCTTTACCACCTGGGAAAGCCGCTGGTGATCGCCTCAGATGTGCAGCAGATGCCCTACACAGTAGAAAAGATACGGCGGGCTTTCCAGGCGATCGGATACACCCCTCACCAGGACCGCACTGTGGAGGAAAAGCAGGAACTCACCGCCGGCTCCCGCTACGCCAATGTGCACGAGAGGGATGCACTTGCCGCCGCACTGGATGCGCTGCGCCAGTACCGCAATAAGCTCCAGAATATCATGAAACGTGTCCCATCAGGTTACGACCTAGACGAGGTCCGGGCAGGAATCATCAGGGGACAGTCTCTGGAACAGATCCTGGGTGTGAAGGAACCAGCGAAACCGGAAGAATCCCGGGAGGTTCTGGTTCCCGCAGCAGATGGGAAGCGGGATGAGCGGGTGACTGGCCTGGAGGGGCAGGTGAAGCGGCTGAAAGAATTCGTCACCGAGCTGCAGGCTGACCAGAAGGAGAAAGAGCGAGAGATCACCCGGCTCCAAAAACGACTCCATCGGGAGCGTTCCACCCAGGACCAGCACATGAGGCGGGATACCGAAATCGTTCGCCGGGACCATCTCATCCAGGGCCTCAAACACCAGCTGCGGAAGGAACAGCGATACGGCCGTAACCTGCGGAAACGGCTGGAGAAAATGCGGCAGTACGCGGCTCTGGAAGAGAAGGAGGATGTCCTGCCGTTCAAGGTCCTGGGTGGCCTCACCCGCGATGCGGTCCATCAGCTCAGTGCCGAGATGGGAATCAACCCTGAGGATGTGCTCTTTGTAGCCCGGACAGACGGGTGGGGGCGATCAGTGATCAAAGAGCTCGCCGATACAGGCGTTCGAGCCCTGGTGGTGGGTGCATTCCGTGCGCAGGTCGATCCCCAGCTGATGAAAGCCTCCACCGAATTCCATCTACCCCTCCTGTTTGTAGATCAGGTAAAAGTTCAGGTGCGGGGGAAGAGCGGTACCATAGACCGGAACCGGTTTGAGGAAGCATTCAAAGAGTGGGAGAGAGAACAGGAAGCACGGGAACGCAGAAAGAGGACGGAAATGCTGGAATCCATATTCAGGGAGTACCGGTTCGAGCGGGAGAAGGAGGTGCACCGTGGTCGATGAGCGGACTCTGATTGCCTCCCTGATCTCGCTAGTGGGAGCAGAGACCATCGCAAACGATTGTGCGATCATCCCCTTAGAGGACAAATATCTGGTCGCCACCACGGACATGCTCCATGAACAGACCGATTTTCCATCCCGGATGACGGACTGGCAGCGGGGATGGATGGCAGTGGCGGCCAGCCTTTCCGATGTCGCGGCCATGGGTGCCCGTCCCCTGCTCATCCTGGTCGCGGTGGGCCTGGACCGTCCGGAGCGCCTGTACCCCCTCATGGAGGGCGCGGTTGCCTGCTGCAGAGAACACGAAACCATCCTGGGTGGAGGGGATATCGACTCTCACCAGGAATTGACCCTGGTCTCTACTGGGATCGGCATGGTAGAGAAGGATCGCATCGTCCGGCGGACTGGTGCACGGGTGGGAGACGCGATCTGCGTAACAGGCATCCTGGGCCGGGCGCAGGCTGCCCTCCAGGGACACTGGCAGTACGAACGCTCCCTGTTCGAACCCCACCCTCGCATCAAAGAGGGCAGGGTACTCGGCGAATCCGGCGTAACATCTATGATGGATATCAGCGATGGGCTCGCTCTTTCCCTGCATGATCTCGCACGGGTGAATGACGTTGGGTACGAGATCCACGCCGATCAGCTTTCCCTCATCCCCGAACTGCCCGCAGATGAGGCCTGCGAACTCGCATTGTTCGGTGGAGGGGATTACGAACTGCTGTTCACCATCCCCCATTCGTCTCTTCCCCTTGCCGGACTGGATGCCTATCATATCGGTGACGTGATCGCAGATCGGAAGGTGCTTCTGGATGGAGCGCCGCTACCCGTCCGCGGCTATCAGCACCGGTGGAAGTAAGAGGACATCAGCACAAAAACCTTCAGTCATCAAGAATAACGGGACAGGGTCGAGAGACCGTGCGGTCAGGAAGTAATTCTGCGGCATCCAGCCTATACCTAAACCAACTCCTGTCGATCTGAAAAAGGGATGATGAATGATTAACGCAGTCGATCCTTATTTTTTTCCGCGATATCCATGTGCAAACGCCGCCCGACCCTGACGAGCCGCATTCTCCTTCGCACGGGTTTTCGATTCAGGATCGTCGGGATTAAAGAAATACTTCTTCCCATGTTCACCCCATTGGTAATACCATCCCTCTGCCGTGTGATGCATCTTAACAGGCATATGTGCGGCATACTGCGCACAATCAAGATAAAGATGTGGTGTGGATCGCTGGTATCCCCTATCCGCAGGAATGATGACTGTCCCCCGATAGGGACCATGACGGGACATACCGAATAGAGAACAGAAAAGAAAGATACTTTGCATGGACGAGGCGGGATTCGAACCCGCGGCCTCATCGTTGCGAACGATGCGATCTACCCCTGATCTACCCGCCCGTACCCATTATACAGTAACGGAATAGCTTATGAAACCTGCGAAAAATTGCGTTCCGACTACCGACAGCAGAAAATAGATCTAGAGAATGATCTCTATATCCAGCTTTTCCGCCAATTCCTTGTACCGGTTCCTGATGGTGACTTCTGTGACCCCGGCCACCTCGGCCACCTCGCGCTGAGTGCGCCGTTCTCCGGAGAGGATGGAGGAGATGTAGATCGCGGCGGCGGCGACCCCGGTCGGGCCCCGGCCGCTCGTAAGCTCACGTTCCCCGGCCTGGCGGAGGATCTCCACCGCACGGCTTTGCACCTCTCCCTTCAGGTTCAGCCCGGAGCAGAAGCGCGGGACATAGTCGATGGGCGAGGTGGGCAGGAGCCGTAGGCCCAGTTCACGGGAAATGAAGCGGTAGGTACGACCGATCTCTTTGCGGGAGACCCGGGACACCTCTGCGATCTCGTCCAGGGTGCGGGGAACGTTACACTGCCGGCAAGCCGCATAGAGGGCCGCGGCGGCAACGCCCTCAATACTTCTCCCCCGGATCAGGTTCTTGTCCACGGCATCCCGATAGACGACTGCGGCGGTCTCACGGACGTTACGGGGCAGCCCGAGGGCTGAGGCCATACGGTCGAGCTCGGAAAGGGCAAATGCCAGGTTCCTCTCTGTGGCGTTGCTTACTCGAATGCGCCGCTGCCACTTCCGCAGCCTGTACAACTGGGCCCTGTTCTTGCTGGAGATCGCTCTCCCGTAGGAATCCCGGTTTCTCCAGTCAATCATCGTAGAGAGACCCTTGTCGTGGATGGTAAACGTCATCGGCGCCCCCACCCGAGACCTCTTGATCCGCTGATCGTGATCGAATGCCCGCCACTCCGGGCCACGGTCGATGAAATCCTCGTCAATCACCAGCCCGCAATTCTGGCAGACCAGCTCCGCACGCTCATAGTCATGCACCAGCTGCCGGCTCCCACATTCCGGACAGACGGTCTCTCGGTATTCTTCACTCTTTCTTTCTGCTTCCTTGACCTGGAGAGCGCGCTTTTTGAGTGCCTCTCGCTCTGACTGCAGCAATTTTACCTTTTCTATCTCTTGCATCCCTTCGTACCTCATATCGGGTGAATAGTCTCTCCCCTGGAACTACCGCACACTGTCCGTAGCAGACGATGACGGCATAGGGGGCTTCGATATTACCGAAGATGTCTACCAGTTTTCCCAGCGGGCGCGATTCTTCGGTAACCACATCACTGTAGAGACGGGGCAGCTGCCCGGGATCGCATCGTGCCACTATCAGTCGCTGACCAATAGTACGAAACACACTACCCGCGAGCCTCAACTGCACGTCCCCGGTGAGAATTGCCTTATGTAAGGTAATCTATATATATATAATATCTTACTATATAAAGATTGTGTTAATCTATAAATATGAGTATTATCAGCCTCTTTTCGACAACCAGCGATGAATATTTAAAGATAACGACTTCTCCGCCTCTTCCTTGCTCAGTCCTGCACCACGCGCAACAACCATCCGGCCTCTTTCATCCAGCAGGTCTCCTGGAGCATGGGCATCTGAGTTGATGACCAGAATGCATCCGGCCTCTATCCCCAGTTTCGCAACATGACCATTCGTTCGATTGTGACCTGCCCGGGAGGTGATCTCCAGTGCCACCTGATGCGTAGCCGCAGCCTGTAAATCTTCCGGGGTGATCAGGCCAGGATGAGCAAGAATATCCACGTCAGGACACGTGCAGGCAGCTCTGTTGGTGCCTTCGGCAACCGGTTCCACCACCGTCTCTCCATGCACCACCACCAGGTCGGCCCCCTCTTGTTTTGCCCTTCGGGCCATGAGAGCGATGCGAGAGGGAGGAACATGGGTCAGCTCCACGCCACAAAGGAGCCTCACCCCGTACTCGGTGGCAGATTCTTCCAGCCTGCGCACCGCGATGATGATCTCGGAGAGATTGGTCGAATCGGCATGGTCTGAGATCGCCACTATGGTATATCCCGTAACGGCCGCTCGTCGGATCAGTTCTATGGGAAGCATTTCTCCATCGGAGAGCAGAGTGTGGGTATGGAGATCGTACTGTCCTTTCATCGCTTTCTCCCCATTTTCTTTGCCATCTTCTTCAGGAGATCTTCCTTGCTTTCTTCCCAGGTGACCACCAGCCGCCCCTCCCGCTTTATCCATTGGGCCGGATGGGGTTTGGCTTCGGTCCGATAGCTCAATCCCAGCTTCTTTGCCGCCCGTTCCAAATCGGCCAGCTTGGGATCCGGGACCGCAGCGGACTTGGGTACGCGCCTTCCCTCGCTCCTCCCCAGGGCTAGATCGAAATAACCGGGATAAAGGACTCTCTCGCCTTTCATCTGATACTAATTGGGGTTATACGTATATGGAGATTCACGTCAACATAGTACTCGCTATGCACCACGTGGATATCCAGCTGGAGAAAGACATCTACGCCACCAATAACCGGATCGCCAAAGCGAACGCGGATCTGCTCCGCTCGCATGGGGTTCGGGCCTTCGATCTCCTGGGTGCGATAGGATCGGGCAAGACCGCGCTTATCGAGCGTGCAATTCCCTTCCTGGTCCAGAAAGGTCTTCGTGCCGGGGCTATCGCAGGAGATGTCTACGGTGACGATGACTACCGCCGGATTATCGCGCTTGGAATCCCTGCCGTCAATGTGAATACCGGCAAGGAATGTCACCTGGATGCACACCTGGTGGAGCATGGGCTGGAGCACCTGCCACTCGATGCGATCGATGTGCTGTTTATTGAAAACGTAGGCAACATGGTCTGCCCCACCGATTTCCTCTTGGGTGCGGAGAAACGGATCGTGGTAGTGAGCGCGACAGAAGGGGACGACGTGGTGAACAAACACCCCATGATCGTCCGCGGATGTAGCATCGGAGTGATCAACAAGATCGACCTCGCCCCCTTGGTTGGCGCCGATGTGGAGCGGATGGAGGATGACATGTACCGGTACAACCCGGTCATTCAGGTGTTCCGTACCAACTTAAAGACCGGGGAAGGTGTCGCACCCCTGGTAGACGCGATCCTGAAATAACAGAATTCTCTGTTTTTTAGTGTTGAGCCCGGCGTTATATGGTGGATAGCGCGGATAGGATGGTGATTCCCTGGCCTACTCCACCGCCTGCATCCTGAAACTCCGGCCGGTACCGTGCCCTTCCCGTCATCCGGTCTTCATCGAGAATCCGAATTATAAACACATCATCCGGTACATTCCAGTAGCAGCGGATGCCCGCAGTCTTTGCCGAAACAAAACCGAAGCGAGAGTAATAACTGGGGTCTCCAAGCACTACAATGAAAGCACAGCATCGTGTGGTTAGTATCCTGATCCCACACTGGATGAGCTGGGATCCGATTCCATGCCACCGGTAGCTTCTGCAATTGCCGGGGGCACAGGCCCATGCCCACAATTCCGGTACCTTCCAGCGTTACCGAGCTGAACAATTCATGTCCCACCAACTGGTTATCTGCGACAGCAACCAGGGACAGGTATTCAGTGCGGGAATTCCGGATACCATCCACGATCTCCGCCTCCAGGGGAGTCTCGAAGGTCTCCAGGGGAAGGTTGCGGATCCCCGAAACATCCTCACCCTGTTCCTTGCGGATTGAAATCGAGGGATCCCGCCCGATATCTGTCATGGCAACACCTAAATAGACTTACGGGCAATATATAATGCACTTTCTGGATTGAAAGAAGATATTTGGGGTGATTGTTATACTCTGGCAGGGAAGATCGGTACGGCGGATGACCGGTGGACGGTATCATCCATCCCGGGGAAAGAAGGCATTTGAAATCGGAAGAGCATCAGCAGATACCACCATCGGTTCTTCCCATCGTTCGATTATCCGCACGTTTGGGGGAAACCTGAAAGTCCGGGCGTTGCGCGCCAATTTTGCGAATGTCGCCGATCCGAAGACTGGTGTGACCAGAAGGGCCACTATCGAGACGGTGATGGAAAATCGGGCAGACCCCAACTATGTTCGCCGAAACATCCTCACCAAAGGTGCAATTATAAAAACCGACCTCGGAAAGGCCAAGATTGTAAACCGCCCCGGTCAGAGTGGTGTGGTGAACGCGATTCTGATAGAATAATAGAGCATATCCCTTTTTCACGTACCGTTTCCTCACTACTTATTGATGCGCACTGTTTACCATCGTTTTCCCACCACTTTCGATCTCGATTTCGAACTACAGAAACCATTTGGTGAGGTACTCCGCTGTTTCCGCTCTCTCCATGAGAGCCATACCACCAGCAGAAAGGGGGTCGATCTGGTGAAGTGCCAGACTCTGGTGTCGGTGGCGCACAATAAAACGTCGTTTGAGCCGGTAAACCATCTCCCGGATATAGAAAAAACGGTTACGGAGATGGCCGATTTTCGTGTCGTTGTCCGTGAAACCCGTCTGACCCCAAAAAATCGCGTACCGGTCTCGGAAAATATCTTTCTGGTGCGAATAGTAGATAAGGGAAAATTCACAGAAGTGACCGTCGCAAAAGAGGAATCGCGCGGAGGTATGGATGCCATAGATCTGCGGGAAATACTGAAAGGTGCCTGTGTGTGAGTCTGGAGATCGTCCTCGCTGCACCCTTTCGTCACATGAGAAAGGAGAGACTCCAGAAGAACGACTTTGTCTTTTATCTTGCCCTTGACCGCAAATGGATGAATCGAGAACAGGCCACCGTCCTGCTCGAGCGTGCGATTACCAAAGGGCTGTTCAGCGTGGCCGATGGCTGGATCACTCCACAATTCGATGTTCAGGCGGTCACCATCCCTCTGGGATACCGCCCTCCTGCTGATCTTTTGCTAGAGGAGGAGCCTGCGCAGACGCTCCTCGCGCGCATCGCCTCGAAAACGAACCGTCCTCTTAACGAGATCACCGCGGAGATGAACCAGCTCATCACCAGGAATTTCGGAGGTGTAATCTCCATAGAGGCGGCAAGCGTCATTCTCGCCAAAAAGTACGGCATCTCTTTTGAAGATCTTCTGGACTCTCTGAAAGAGCAGGTCGCAAAGAAGAAGTAATCTGCGGACAGGACAAATCCCCACTACAGCGTTCGTGAAGGAACCGACAGTCCTGAATATCTGCGCGGTCCTGCGAAAAAACGCGATTCTTGATAGAATCCGATTCGTGCGTAAAAACTGATGAAAAAAGGGAGAGTTACGGTTATGCAGCAGCTTTCTCTGCCTTCTCTTTCGGGAAGTACTCTGCCAGAGGTTTCTCCCCCTGGCCGATCACTATGGTATTGATCTGCACGAACTCTATGGTGATCTCGTTTCCTCGTATGAATTTCCGGCGTCGTTCTCCGTCATGGGGCGGATGAAAACCGGCCCCCCCGGAGAGGAGTAACCGCTTTCTTCCCACGCCGGGAAGATCCGGGCGGGCTGCAGTGCCATCGCGATCCGATCCGCCGGTGATCTGGAGTTTATAGCCGGGAAGCCCGATGGCTGCTCCCTCCACCTCTTTTCCAATCTTCTTTCCCACAAACGCCCCCGCGGCTCCTCCACTCACCGTTAGATTATAGGCCTGACCGGTTTTGGGATCAGATACGACTACCTTGAATTCCACCATTTCTCGTAACTCCACTTGAAAGTGCTATACAACTTGATCGGATTATCTTATAAAGGCTCCTTCTTCTATGCGCAGTGTATATCCGCCGTGAATTATCGAGCGCGATGTGATTCTGAACCAAAAACTGCCCGGGGAAACAAAAACATCCGGAGGGTTCATTCTCTACCTGCAGGATCTCTAAAATAGTGATGCATAAAGAATATGGAATGATCTTGATCCCCTTACCCTCACCAGGCCGTAGGTACGTGATAAAAAACCGGTTGCTTACTTTCCCCAGAAGGGATCCGTCCTTCGTTTCAGGGTGGTGAATTCCTCCAGAACCATCTGCGTATCAGAAGACAGATGGGGCAGCATTTCGTGCTCCAGAATCTTTACATGGCGTTCGGGGACATCCACCAGGAGTTCGTCTCCCACCTCGATCTGTCTTCCCACCGTCGCTCCCTCGATAGAGATCGCGATCTCCGCACCGGCCACAGCCTCGTGAATGTATTCCCCCCGCTGCTGCATGGTCTTCAGATGTCCGACCCGTTTGCTGGAACGGTCGATCAGGTACACATCCGGGCGGAGTCTGCCTCCCAGGACTCGCACCCCTACTACGGCGGGGTTACTCTGGCGGAAGACGCAGTTGGGGAGGAGGGAGATCTTCGCGGGGGTGATGATCTGCTCAAATTTACGCTCCTCCATCTCCCGCTTGCAATCTTCCCGCCATTTCAGGTACATATCGATCAGTTCGTAGATTATCCCGGAGGAAAATACCTTCACCTGAGAAAAGGCCGGATCCTTTAGCAATTCCGCAGCATCAGGAAGGAGCGCGGTGTTAAAGCAGAGCAGCACGCTCTTGAGAGGATCACCGATGGTCTGCACCTCGATCAGATCGTGACGACTCACCGGTCCCACTTCCGCCTTTATTACTCCGATAGCGTGGTTTTCCAGCTCCTTGGAGAGCGCTTCCAATGCCCCGATGGTGTCGGCTTTGATCATGATACCTTCTTCGGAGATCTTCACCTGGATTTCCTCCATCTCTTTCTCCACCTCCCGGATGGCTGCGTCCCGGTCTGTGGTGACGGCCACCAGAGGAGACCCTGCCACCACTGTCTCCAGGGAGGTGGCGGAAATTTTTACACCAGATGCAGCGATGACCTTCTTTACCCGCTCAAATTTCTCCTCCACCCGGATCTCGTGGAGTGCCCGTGGCTTCAGGAGCGATCGCACCTTGGTGGTGATCACCCCGTTCTGGGCCCCCACCGCGATCTCGTCGCCCACTGAAAGGGTCCCGTCATAGAGGATCACATCGATGGTGGGTCCCAAGCCGCGTTCCTCCTTGACTTCCAGTACCGTTCCCCGGGCAGGATTGTCCGCGGAGAAATGGAGGTTGCCCGTCATGAACCGCTGTGCAAGTCCGATCATCACCATAAGCAGATCCGGGATTCCTTCTCCGGTAAGGGCACTCACTGGTACGATGGCGATGGTGCGCTGGAAATCGCGGATCCGATCATAGCGCTCCGAGTTGAATTCAAGGTCGGAGAGTTTCCCCACCAGTTCATAGGTCCGGGTCTCCAGAAGATCCTGGGTCCGCGAACCCTGGGCCGCAAAAGATTTCTGGAAGGTTGCACCCGGGTTCACCCTCCAGCCAGGGATGCGGTCGATCTTGTTTGCCGCCAGAACAAACGGAGTTTTGTAGTTGCGCAGGATCTGGAGCGCTTCGATGGTCTGTGGTTGGAACCCTTCGTTGATGTCCACCACGAGAATGGCCATGTCGGCGAGCGCACCCCCCCGGGCGCGTAAGGTAGTGAACGCATGGTGCCCGGGGGTGTCAATGAAGAGAAGACCAGGGACGGTGACCTCCAACTGCCCCAGTGAGGTGCTCATCTTTTGGATCAGCTCGATCGGGACCATGGTGGCTCCAATGTGTTGGGTGATTCCACCCACCTCGGTCTTGATCACCTGCGATCCGCGGATCTTATCCAATAACAGCGTCTTCCCGTGGTCCACGTGCCCGAGAACCGCCACGATGGGAGTTCGAAGGTTTGCCGATTTTGCTGCCATCCATCATCACCCCAAGGAATCCTCTCCGGGAACTAATCTATTCGGGAGGAAAAACTTGTACAGAATGTATTTCCGGACATTTAATGGTGACCCATGAGATCTTATGATAAGACCTTAGCCGGGAAGTTTGGGTGCTCCTTTGGCATAAAGAAAATTTGAGGTACTTGAAGTCTGCCGAAAGTTTGTCCAGGAATAGACTTGTAGCATATCCGGAGGTTTACACCTACAACAGGGGAAAAGAATTGGGTATAGTGGCATTGTCATCCACCAAAGTCAGTGGGTTCCTACGAAGGTGATATTGGGGATTTCATTTGCTCTCGAACTAAATGAGAAATGAGTATTCTATCATAGTTTGGGGGGGAGGGTGACGGGAGGGTCTCCCTTCCCGTTCCACCCGAAACAAGATGATTAGCATGGAAAAAATTAGTTCAGAAATTAGATACTTTTAGTAGTTAGAATGGGACTATACCCAAGAATTTTTACAAAAAAAGGAAGGATCGGTGGATCAAAGAGCTACGGTTATGGGAATACGAAAAGTACTGCAGTTCGCTTCCCCATCTGGCCGGTCATCTTAGCTTTGTGTGCCTCATCTAAACATCAAGTGATCTTTCCATTACGTTAGGCATGTTTGAATTTAAAACAGAAAACTAGTCCATTGGACATTTATAGAAGATTAAAATGTGACAAATGTCGCATCTGCAATGACACCATTTTCCAGATGAGATGAGGAATGGTCAGCTACTCCGTCAGTGAAATCTCGAGTGACCTGGTCGATGTTTATCCGCTCTCAGGAGGATACTTATGGGCAGGAAGCATTGCGGGATTGTATCAACAACTACAAGTTCGGATATCCGAACGATTTGATCTTACGTATTGCGAGAGTCCAACATTTAGCGGAGCAGGTTGCACGGATTGTACCTTTGCCCCAAACCGACGAAGCAGTGCTATTGCAAACGAACAGAGTGTCACTTCATCGGGATCGTCGAAGAAATTCATTAAGATCGGAAACCTTCTGGAGCCGGTCTTCTAATCCGACGATCTCATTTTTTTAAATTTCGACTTCAATCTTGGAAAATGTTTGATCCCGTCTTCCCATTTCATCCGTTGTTGAACCTTGTTTCAAGATAAGCGATTTAATAGAGTATCTTGAAAATTTTGGATAGATGTAATCCGAAATTAGATAAATCTACCACGATAATCCGGCTTCACCCGTAACGGCATCGGGTTGGAATTTAGATTTGTCATATACAAAACAATGATGGTACAAGTCCTCTTCCGATTATTAAGAAGTTGTCACAGGATTGAAATGTCAATCCGATCGGGACCCGGGACTTTTAACGCAACCTCAAATTTAAGACTAACAGTGTAATTTTGCAAATTCCAATCTTTTTTTTATGAACGCTATCGAAATAATCCTTAGTAAAGATGAATCGTTCAAGGAAAGGATAGAAAAAGATACTTTAATCAAATTATCGTACCCATATAAGAAAGCATTCTGCCAGGGTGGGGTAGTTGGACATCCTAGGGGACTGTGGATCCCTCGACCCGGGTTCGAATCCCGGCCCTGGCCTAATATTTACCTTCCTAGTGAATCCTCTTAATTCAGCACCTAACTTTTTTCGTTCCAAGAGACGGTTATCCAAATACATACAATCGCAATATCGATAAACGGGTTGTCCTTTTTTCCACCTTGATTTAGTTCAATGAAAATGGAGTATTTTCTCTCGGATACGGATGGAAAATTTGGGGGCAATAATGGGACTATTCCCTTAAAGAATAAAAGAAATTCAAATGCAACTGTAATTTAAGCCCGACTGGTCGTCGCTTTTCATGGTGCAGATGGAAACGCAATTGAATTCAAAAAGGAGGTTGATATCTAAAATCTGTTATTCTTCTTTCTTCAGCATCGGCATGTGTACCCCGCTAACGGGATCTTCCAGCCGCTTCCCATAGATTCCCGTAAACTCCATAAGCACCACCTCTACCAGGAGATAGGTGGATGCCTTATCCCGCAGGCATCCGGTAAGAACACTTGTACCACGTCCAACGGAGGCATGGTAGTGGATCATCGGTTTTCCATCGTTTCCCCGATAAATGGTGCCCATCCCGAAGATCTCCCAACCGCCTCCAAAAATTTCGAAATGGGGAACGGGCGGAATAAGCGGTTCTTCCGGGCCGGTAACCAGCCTCCCCTCCCGGAGAGCTCCGAGAAAGAGGATCATTCCCGCTCTGATCTTCTGGGCAACAACGAATCGGTCCATCACCACGAGGATATCCTCCCCGTCGTCGAGGCGGACCATAAAAATACGACCAAGATGCCCCTCGGAGTATTGCATGAGGATAGTTCTCCTGCAACGGAAAATAAAGATATCGTCACTGTGGCCGAGAAAACGGCTCGGAACAATGGTACGAAGCGGGCCTGAAGGGATTTGAACCCTTGGCCTACGGATTAAGAGTCCGTCGCTCTTCCTGACTAAGCTACAGGCCCGTGACCTTAATACGTTGGTCGATTTCGTCTGATATAATTTTCGGATTCTTTTAATATCGTACCGGTTAACACATTATACGATGCCGGAACCTGCTCCCGAAGAGCACTCCTCACGGGTTAAATATGCCATATTTGGCTGTGGAAGTATCGGGTATAACCTGGTGGAGGAGCTGCTCAAAGAGACGGAAGACATTCTCATCATCGATAAAGACAAAAAAAGGGTGGAAGACCTCCGCACCCAGAAGTACAACGCGATCGTCCGGGATATGCGTAGCCAGAGTCTGATGGAAGACCTGCCGCTGCCCTCCACCGCGTTTGTGCTGGCCAACGATAAGGACGCCAATCTCGCTGCGGTAAAATCGATCAAACAGGCCTGTGCCACCTGCCATGTGGTGGCCCGGGCAGTCGATCCGGTGAGCATCCAGCTGCTCGAGGACGCCGGAGCGGATTTGGTTATCTATCCTCAAGCGGTCATTGCCCGGGCGACTATCGAACATATCAAGAGGATAAGTTCGGCTAAACAGGCCCGGCAACTGCACGATCTCCTCAGCGGAAAAGAGGGGACGCTCGGGATTCTCACCCACTCCAATCCGGATCCCGATGCGATCTCGAGCGCCATGGCGCTTGCCGCGATTGCCCAGGAAGCAAGCAACAAGAAACTCCAGAGCCGTATTCTCTACAGCGGTGACATCGGCCATCAGGAAAACCGGGCATTCGTGAATCTCCTGGATATCAAGATGGAACGGTGCAGCACGCAGATTCTCGCAGAATGCAAATACATCGCTCTCGTTGATTCATCGGCCCCAGGCGTGAACAACGAACTGGAGAAGGGAAGTGGGGTACTCCTGATCATCGATCATCACATGAATGGGGAAGAGACTATCGGGAGGGCGGAGTTCGTCGACGTCCGGCCAGAGGTAGGGGCCACCGCCACCATCCTCACCGAATACATCCGGGAACTGGATATCCCCATCAGCAAAAAGGTGGCCACGGCACTTTTCTACGGTATCCGGGCGGACACCCGGGACTTCCGCAGAGGCATTACCCCGGTAGATCTGACCAATGCGGCCTACCTGATCCCCCAGACCGATGCGGAGCTGCTGGACAAGATCACCTCCCCGGCGTTGTCCCAGGAAACCATGGATATTTTGGGCACGGCCATCCGCAACCGGAAGATCCGCAGCGGGTACCTTTTCTCTAATGTAGGCTATATACGGAACCGGGATGCCCTGCCCCAGGCTGCCGAGCTACTGATCAACCTGGAAGGCGTGAATACGGCGCTGGTGTACGGGATCAGCGAGACCAGCATCATCATGTCCGCTCGGAACCGGGATATCCGGCTCCATATCGGGGATGTCCTGGCCGAGGCGTATGGGGATATCGGAGATGCCGGCGGTCATGCGACCATGGCTGCCGCGGCTCTGCCCCTGAAGTACTTCGTGGGGGTCAAGACCAAGGAGGATCTCCTCACCCTAGTCCAGGATTCGCTTCTTCGCCGGTTCATGAAGGTCGTCGGACTTGAAAAGAAAGAAGAAGAGCGTGAAATTTTCGAACTTTGAAGACTGGGAGCCCTGCTATCAGCGGATCCTGGAATATTTTTCTTTTGACCGGGCGAAGGACGAAGAGGCGGCCCGGCTGCTCGCCGACCTGCTACCTCGTGACGACGTTGCACTGCTGGATCGCCAGGCGAGGAACCGGGTGGTGACCGTCGCTGGAAATGCCCCGAACCTCGATGGGGAAAAGGATCGGCGGAAAGGAACTCTCTGGGCGGCCGATGCAGCGGCGGAGAGACTCTATGTGCAGGGAATCCGCCCGGACGCGGTGTTCACCGACCTAGACGGGGTCACGGACGCATTCCTGGAGATGAATCAGCAAGGCACTGTCATAGTGGTCCACGCCCACGGGGACAATATACCCCTGCTGCGCCACTGGGTGCCACAGTTTTCCGGTCCGCTAGTGGGTACCACGCAGAGCCGGCCGCTCGATCATGTCTATAATTTTGGAGGGTTTACCGACGGAGACCGAGCTGTATTCGCCGCCCACGCACTGGAGGCACGGGATGTGCAAATCATCGGTTTTGATCTGGACGACACGCACGTGGATCCGGTAAAGCGAGGCAAGCTACGCTGGGCACGCAAACTCCTCCATCTGCTCGGCCATGACCTCTGACGGCGTAATCCTGGACGGATATGTGGATGAGCCCACCTGCTTAGGTGTTCCTCCGTATATTTCACCTTACGTCCGTTATCTTTCCGGGGTGCTGAAAGAGCATGAGATTGATCCCGCCTATCTGACCATCGATGGGCTGCGGCAGGACCCGACCCGTTTCCAGTTGCTGCAAGAGGCAAAGATCGTGGTCGTGATCGCGGGAACGACCGTTCCTGGCAAGTACCTGGGGGGAACGCCGGCCGGCCTGCGGGAGATCCAGCAGATAGGGACTGCGCTGCGGAAACCAGTGAAAGTGCTGGGAGGGCCTATTCTGTACGGATACGCAGGGCAGGGCGGAAAGAGAGCGGTACATCAGGCGATCGGAGGATATGATGTCCTTCTGGAAGGATCACCTGCTGCATCGCTGGATGCGTATCTGTCAGGAAAAGAGCCGAGGGCACATCTCTCCTACCGGGATATCGACCGGTGGGCCAAAGAAGGAAGTACAATCATTGGTGAGCACCCCTCGTTTCCGCACCTGATGATCGAGCTGGAGACGGCCAGCGGCTGTCCCCGCACCCTGGAGGGAGGATGCTCCTTCTGCACCGAGCGTTTTGCGGGAGTACCCACCTACCGCTCGGTAGAGGGTATTGCCGGGGAGGTTGTCTCTCTCTATGCGCAGGGAGCACGGCATTTCCGGCTGGGTAAGCAACCTGACCTGCTGGTGTACGGGAGCAGCGGTGGTGCGTACCCCTGCCCCCGTCCGGAACTGTTGGAGACCCTTTTCCGCTCCATTCGGGTCGCCGCCCCGAAACTCGCAACGTTGCACATCGATAACGTGAACCCGGCCACCATCTCCCGGCATGAGGAGGCGGCAAGGGAGGCGTTGGAGAGCATCGTGGAGGGGCATACCCCGGGCGACGTCGCCGCTATGGGGATGGAGACCGCAGATCCGGCCGTAGCGCGGGCAAACAACCTGAAGGCAGAGCCCGAAGAGATGGCGACCGCGATCCGGGTGATCAACGAGGTAGGAGGGGAAAGGAGACAAGGAGTCCCGGAGCTTCTCCCCGGCCTGAACTTCGTATTGGGCCTCGCTGGAGAAACACCGGATACCTACCGGCTGAACCAGGTATTTCTGGAAGAAGTCTTCCGATCCGGAATGCTGGTGCGCCGGGTGAATATCCGCCAGGTGATGCCTTTTGAGGGAACCCCGGCTTATTCCGAGAACACTCTCGGCCGGTACCGTAAAGAGTTTGAGATCTTCAAGACCTGGGTGAGAGAATCCTTCGATTTGCCGATGCTGCGAAAAGTATTTCCTACCGGAACCGTGCTCGAACGGGTCGTCATCGAGGTCTCTGGAGATCTCTCCTTCGGAAGGCAGATGGGCTCGTATCCTATCCTGGTAGGAATTCCGCTCTCCCTAAGGGAGAAAACAGTCCACGATGTCGTGGTAGTTAATCACGGAAGCCGGTCGGTTACCGCACTTCCCCTTCCGATAGAGGTGAACCGGCTTCCCCAACAGACGCTCTCCTGGATACCCAGTGTAGGGAAGAAACGGGCGGCACAGATCCTCAAGAATAGACCGATCGGGTCTCTGGAAGAATTCCGAAAAATAGTGGGGGCTACCCCCATCGACCATTTCCTGTCGTTTATCCTTCCCGCAGTTCCATCACTTTGAGGATGTCGGTGCGGGTGACAATCCCCACGATCTCGTCCCCCTGGACCACCGGAATGCGTCCGATCTGTCGCTCTGACATGATCTTGAACGCTTCGGTCAGAGGAGCGTCCGGTGTTAGAGTGACCACCTGTCGGGACATCACGTCTTTTACAATCAACGCCTCACGATCGGTGGGTGGACTCTTCTGCACGTCGGCCAGGGTAACCAGCCCCACCAGCTGACCCCGGTCAACCACCGGAAATCCCAGATGCTTGGTAGTGTGCATCTTCTCAACCAGTTCGGATAGGGGCATGGCGGGAGGCACGGTCATCACCGGGCTGCTCATCACCTGCTGCATGGTGAGGTCCTTTAACAGAATATTGTACCGCACCAGCAGGGACTCCTGATTGGCCCCGATATAGATGAAGAACGCGATGATGATCAGGATGGGATTGAAGATGATGAACCCGAAGATGCCGAAGACGATGGCAAAGGCTTTCCCAATGTCCGCGGCAATACGGGTAGCACGGGCGAGGGGCATCCTTTTTGCCAGCCAGGCCCGCAGCACCCGGCCCCCGTCCATGGGAAAGGCCGGAAGCAGGTTGAAGCCGAAGAGGATGATGTTCAGGAGGCCAAGATACCCGAAGATAAAAATCAAGGCACCCGAAAAGGGAGTGCTTCCTTCTACCCCTGCGATCAGATAGACGATCGCCGAGGAGATGATGCCAAGCCCGAGGCTGGTGAGAGGGCCAGCGAGGGCCATGGGAAGCTCTACCCGGGGGTCAGGAGTGGTCTCCTCCATGGAGGAGACCCCGCCCAGAATGAGCAGGGTGATACTGTTGATCCTGATTTTGTTCCTCTTTGCGACAATGGAGTGGGCCAGCTCGTGAATAAAAACACCCACAAAGAGCCCGATAGAGACGATTGCCCCCAGGATATACGGGACGTACCCGGAGGTGATCAGGCTTTGATCGATATTCACCCCGAAAAGGCCGGCAACGAGAGAGGTAGTATAAGTGATCTCTACCCCGATGATCCAGGCAAACAGAGGTATCACCAGAGCAAAGGACCAGTGAAGGAGGACCGGGATGCCGTAAAGGCGCCCGATCTGGAAAGAACCTTTCATAGAAGAGCATCATCGTTTATATATTAATAGTGGTGGAAAAGGAAAATCCAGGGGTCGGTTGCCAGGTAGACGTTCATTTCAACAATCTTTTTAAGGCAAATAGTATATAAGTTGGGAAGAGCAGAGCTCTGAGGAGAAGGGATGAAAACGCAGATCACAGAACTGTTCGGACTGAGCGTCTACACCGATAAAGCGGTGTATGTGGGGGATATTGAGGATGTGGTCATCGATGTGGACGGAAAGAAGCTTGATTCTATCGCCGTAGGAAATCTTAACCCCGAGTTCGTCGATGTAAAAGGATTCCGCGGCATCAAGATCCCTTACCGGATGATTAAAAGCATCGGGGATGTGGTCGTAGTCCGCCATCTCGCCCGCGCCTTCAAGCCCCAAGAGGAATAAATCCCCTTCCCATCTGAATCACTCCCATTATCTTTCTTTTCCATGGTACAAAGAGAACTGTACAGCGATCTACGGGCGATTCCTCCTGTCTTTCTGCGGCTCGATGGAAGAAGCTTTCACCGCCTCTCCCAGAGGCTGGAGTTTACCCGACCTTTCGACGAACGTTTCAGCCATGTCATGGCCCGTGTGAGCGAGAGCTTGATCGTGGAGGCCGGACTCCAGGCAACTTTTGCCTACACCTTCTCTGACGAGATCAGCCTGTATATCCCCCGCCTACCTTTCGGAGGGCGTGTCGAGAAGATGGATTCCGTGTCTGCCGCGTTCGCGGCGAGTGCGCTCACCGTCATCCTCTCTCTTGCGGAGCCGGTTGCATTCGACGCCCGCATTGTTCAGGTTGGAGGAGAGGCCACTTTCGAGTACCTGGTGCAGCGCCAGCAGGAGGCATGGAGGAACCATATGAACGCTTATGGCCAGCAGGCCTTGATCGACGAAGGGATGCATCCTGCCGACGCAGCTGCCGCACTGAAAGGCCTCTCTTCCGGTGGGCTCCACGAGATGATGTTTGCCCGGGGAATCAACCTGGCGAAGACCCCGGCCTGGCAGCGCAGGGGTGTGCTCGTGCGTAAAACAGGGGAAGAACGGACCGGATACAACCCCCTGTCCGGTGAGGTGGTGGTGGTGGCGGGCCGCACCCGGCTGGAAGAGGACCGGGATCTGCCGATGTTCACCTCTCCGGAAGGAGTGACGTACCTCCACTCACTAATCGAGGCGTGATACACTCGTACGTACCGTGATCTCCTCGATATCCCACTCGTTCTGCAGGTTCCAGGATCGCTCCCTCGCGTTCGGGGGGAGGGATAGGTGGAAGATAGACGCCCGGACCTCTCGTCCGATCAGGTCCGCCCACTCCTCTTTGAGCAGTGCATATACGCGGGCATCGGAAAGGGTCACCTCCGCAGTGATAAAGTCCTCAACCCGTAGATCCAGCTGGCGCCTCATCTCCTGTAGGCGCCGGATGATCTCCCGGGCATAGCCCTCTGTCTCCAGCTCTGGAGTGAGTCGGCAGTCCACATACACGGTCGCGTCTTTCATCGGTGCCGCAAAGAAATTATCTGGCATAGTCTCCTGGAAGGTCACCTGGGAAGAGGTGATCTCGTAACGCTGCTCTCCCAGGATCGCGTGTCCCTCCGCTTCCAGGGTCTTTTTAAGCCAGGCGCCTTCCGCCTGTTCGACAAGAATCTTGACCCGTGGAGCATCCTTCCCGAATACCGGTCCGATCTCCTTCATCACCGGCACCGGCTTCCAGATGATGCGATCCCAGGGAACAGAGCTGACATTCACCTTGCGGCTGTTTGCTCGCAACCGGCAGAGGCGGTGCAAATGCATCAACGCCTTGCGCACTTCGGGATTCTCCGTTGCCACCACGCACTCTGCCACCGGCCAGCGCAGCTTCCTTCTCCCGACCTGGCGGGCTGCCGCGACCGCATCGTCGAACGCCATCACCGTGCGCATCATGCCCTCCAGTTCCTGGTCGATTATCCGTTCATTAGGATGGATCCAGTCCTGGAGGTGGAGGGACTCCGGTTCTGCGGGCAGGCGGAGATTCCCGTACATCTTCTCCGTGATGTGTGGGGCGAAGGGGGCGAGCAGTACTAGAAGCCGTCGGAGCACGTGATAGAGACACTGGTAAGCCTGTTCCTTTTCGGCCGCGGCCTCCTCCAGCCACATGCGGGGGCGGATCAGCTGGATATACCACCGGGAGAGGTCGTCCAGGATGAAGGACAGGATGGCTCGGCTGGCATGGTGCAGCTGGCAATCCTGCAGGGAGACCTCCACCTCCTGTGCCACCGAATTGATGCGGGAGAGGATCCAGCGATCTTCGTCAGAAAGACGTGAGTGAATCGCAGAGAGGCCTTCCGGATCCCATAGACCCTCCTGCGAAACCGGGGTGAACCGGTCCAGGATCATGTACGGGAGAGGGAACCGGTACACGTTCCACAGGATGTTTACGGTCCGGTTCACGGTCTTTACTCCTTCCTGGTTGAACTTCAGGTCGTCCCAGGGCGCGCTGGCAGAGAGAACGTAGAGCCGGAGCACATCCGCCCCGAATTGGGCGATGATCTCCTCAGGTGAGACCATATTCCCCAGGCTCTTGCTCATCTTCCTTCCTTCCGCATCCAGGGCGAAACCGTGCATCAGTACCCTGCGATAGGGTGCCCGGCCGAACGCGATGGTGCTTGCCCCCAGCTGGGAATAGAACCAGCCCCGGGTCTGATCCTGGCCTTCCGTGATGAAATCGGCAGGCCAGTACTGGTCGAACTCTTCCCTGACTCCGGGGAACTTAAGGGTGGCCCAGGACGCGACCGCTGAATCGAACCATACGTCGAAGATATCCTCAACTCGGCGCATGCTTCCTCCGCACGGGCAGGGAATGGTGACCATGTCCACATAGGGCCGGTGGGGATCCAGGAGCGGTGCCCCGCTAAGCGCCTCCAGTTCCTCGAAGGATCCCATCACCCGGTAGGAATGGCATTCTGGACACTGCCAGATAGGGATGGGGATACCCCAGAAACGCTGGCGGGAGATACACCAGTCGCGGACCTCTTTCACCCAGTCGTGGAACCGGGCACTGCCAGCCCATTCGGGGAACCATTTCACCTCTGCGATCTGGGCGAGCATCTGTTCCCGGATATCGGAGACGGTCAGGAACCATTGTTCGGTGGCCCGGAAAATGATGGGCTTCTTGCACCGCCAGCAGTGCCCGTAGCGGTGAACCACCTCCCCCCGTGAGATCAGGGATGCGCCGAGATCGTCCAGGATCACCGGATTCGCATCCTTCACGCTCAAGCCAGCGTATTTCCCCCCCTCCCTGGTGAAATGACCAGAACCATCTACTGGACAGAAGATCTCCAGGTGCTCGCGGAGGCCCAGGAGATAATCGTCCCATCCGTGGCCGGGGGCAATATGCACCATCCCGGTGTTCTCCAAGGTGACGAAATCCGCCGGCACCACCCGGTGAATAATATTCTTCTGGATCGGAACGAACTGTTCCAGAGGAGACCGGTATTCCAGACCGACCAGGTCGGAGCCTACCTTCCGTTCGGTAATCTCGTAATTCTGGTACCTTCCTTTCCGGAGGACCGATTCGGCGAGATCATCGGCGACCCAGAGAAATTCCTCTCTCCCATCTTTTTTTGCGGACACCCGGACATAGAGGAACGAGGGATGAACCGCCACGGCGATGTTTGCAGGAAGCGTCCAGGGGGTGGTGGTCCAGATGATCAGGTACTCGTTTTTCTTTCCTTCGACTGGGAATTTCACGAAGATGGAGGGATCGGTAGCCTCCCAGTACTCCACCTCCGCATCGGCGATCGCAGTCTCGCAGCGGGGGCACCAGTTCACCACCCGATAGCCCTTCTCCAGCTTCTGTTCTTCCTCCGCCCGTTTCAGCGTCCACCAGGCCGCGGCGATGTATTCCCGGGAAAGGGTCTGGTAGGGGTTGTCGAAATCAAGCCAGACTCCCAGACGCCGGAACTGTCCGCTCATGATGTCTTTGTTGCGGAGCGCAAACTCCCGGCACTGCTCGATGAAGGGTCCAATCCCGTAGGCCTCGATATCCTTCTTGGTGGTGAAGCCCAACGCGTGCTCCACCTTCACCTCGATGGGAAGTCCGTGCATGTCGTACCCGGCCCGGTCGAGCACATGGCGACCCTGCATGCGATGGAAGCGGAGGATGGTGTCTTTGAGGATCTTGTTCCAGGCGGTTCCCAGGTGGATATAGCCGGTGGTGTAAGGAGGGCCATCGACAAAAAAGAAGGGAGGTCCGTTCCGGCGCAGGGATCGCACCCGGGCATAGATGTCCTCCCGCTTCCAGAATTCCTGCACGGATTCTTCGACCTCATTCGCGTTGTAGCTGCTCTCCACCTTTTCCACGCGTGATCACTCTTCCCAGTATGTTGGATGCTCCTGATGATAGCATTTTTCGAAATCTGGTCGAAAAAGAGAAATGCCGGCTATTGAGGCGCCGATTCTCACTCAGGGAATTTGTCTCTTCACGCCCGTCTCGGTCACATCATAACCCCCGAGACTGCGAAGGATCCCCCGGAACTCCCCGGACGCCACCGTCCGGAACAGGAGCCGCATCCGCTCATCCTCGCTGTGGTTCTTTCGGGCGACGATCTCGTACCGTTCGGTACCCAGTGGAGAAAAGGAGAGCCCATAGGCTTTTGCGGCGCTAAACACCCCGATGCCTGCATCTGCTTCACCGTTTTTGACCGCAAGGGCAACCGCGAGGTGGGTAGTGACCTCCCGGTTGTAGCCAGGGATAGACGTGGGATCGATCCCTTCCCGGGCGAGCAGATGATCAAGTAGCATCCGGGTACCGGATCCTTTCTGCCGGTTCACGAAGCGGTGGCCAGGCAGGTCATGGAGGGTGATTTTCTTCCGGGAGATCACTCCCTGTTCCCGCTCCGCAACGCAGAGCAGCACGAGGTCCTCCTCGGGGAGGTATTTCTGCAAATAGGGGACGTTATAGGATCCATCCGGCGCAAGTAGATGCATCGGTGCGGCGTGGCATTCGTCCCTGCGCAGGGTTAGCATCCCTCCCATGCTTCCCACATGGGTGGAATGCAGCTCCACGCCGGCATGCTGCAGAAGATCGGCGAGATGATCGAGAGCCGGGTCGTGGCTACCCGTGAGGAGGAGTGCCGATTCCGCCTGCTTAGTGGAAACGAGCAGTCTGGCAGTTACCTGGGATCCCGCCTCGAATCCTTCCTTCGCAGCCGGAATCTGCAGGTATGCATTTGCTCGCACCGCACTCATCTGTACTCCTGCCCCTCGCGACTGGGGTACACCCACCCAGTGGTCTCCCACCTTCCCCGCCGAAAGAAGTACAAATTCGTCTGTTCCGATCTCCGAATGCAGGGTAGTGGTGAGGATGACCGAAAGGTCCGGGTAACGCGGGGCGGTAAATCCCCTCTCCGCAAGGAACGGAATCACCAGTTCACGAAGCACGGTAAGTGCAGAGAGAGGGTAGCCGGGAAGGCCGATCACTGGTTTTTTCTGGATCGAGGCGATGATGACCGGCTTGCCCGGTTTGATGGCCACCCCGTGTGCAAGTACCTGGCCCAGCTCTCCCATGATCGTAGCCGAATAATCTCTTGTTCCTGCTGAAGAACCTGCAGATAGGATTACCATATCGTGCGTTAGCACTGCCTCCGCAAGTACCGCCCGGATCCGGTCCGGCTCGTCCGGAACAATGGAGTATCGGTTGCACAGCACTCCGGTCTGTTCGAGCATTGCCCGGGCAAGCAGGGTATTGCTTTCCACCGCCTGACCTGGTCCTGGCTTCCCCCCGGGTGTGACCAGTTCGCTACCGGTGGGGATGAGTGCGATCTCCAGGGTGTGGATCGGTATCTCCGTGATCCCGTACGAGGCAAGCGCCGCGATCTCGTGGGGTCTCAGGCGGTGCGCGGAGGGGAGTACCATCTCTGATTCGGCGATATCCTCTCCGCTCGGGCGGATGTGCTGCCAGGGGCTGACCGGTTTCCGGATGGTGTAGCATCCATCCTTCTCCCACACATCTTCGATCATGATCACCGCATCGAATCCGGCCGGGAGTGGATTTCCGGTGTTTAACCGTATCGCCCGGCGGAGGGTGACGGGCTTCTGTTCCGATGCACCCACCGTCTCCTCGCTCTGTACGGCGATCCCATCCATGGCTGCAAGGGGGTGTTCTGGGACAGAAAACCGGGAGAAGAGAGCAGTAGCGGTTCGGTGATGCACGGCATTCTCCAGGTCCACCCGCACTGTCCGGGGAGGGAGAGGGAAGGTGGATCGCAGCAGATCCCGCGCTGCTTCCAGCGATATCAAGGAGAGGTACCGGGTCACCATCGTATTACCTCCACCATCTCTCCCGCTTCCAGCCCTTCGCTCCCCGCGGGGATTCGCACCATACCCTCGCTCTGCACTAGCGTATTGAGTAGACCGGATTTTCCAAAAAGGGGGATGGCTTTTCCCTCCTCCAGGCGCACCCGTACATAATCCTCTCTCCCCTTGGGGGAGGGGATGTTTTCCGCGAGCACCGCGGAGGCGATTACCGGAGGAAAGGACCGGCCGGTCATCCTCTCAAGCAGCGGGGTCACCAGCACCCGCACCACGATATACGCGGATGCAGGGTGTCCGGGAAGCCCGATGACCGGAATCGCACCTATTTTTCCGATGATGGTCGGTTTTCCGGGCTGGATAGAGATTCCATGGATTCGTACCTCCCCGAGCTCCCCAATCACCTGTGCACAGACATCCCGGACATCCTTGGAACTCCCCCCTGAGATGATCACCGCGTCGCTTTTAGGGAGAGCATGCTCCAGGGCTTCGCGGAAGAGATGTGGATCGTCGGGGACGATCCCGTACCTCCGCGGCTCGCACCCGTGTTCTGCAAAAAATCCTTGGATCATGAACGAGTTTGCGTCCCGCACCTGCCCTGGCCGCGGATCCTGGTCCACCGGAACCAGCTCGTTTCCAGTAGAAATCACTCCGATGCGGGGATTGCGGTACACGGCGGATTCGGTAAAACCCGCCGCTGCTAGGACCCCCAGATCCTGGGGCCGGAGGAGATGGCCGCGGGAAAGTATCATTGAGCCGCGGGCAAAATCCTCGCCCCGCTGCACTACATTCTCTCCTGGTGCGACCGGCCGCTGGATAAGTACCTGGTCCTCCACCTGTTCGCTGTACTCGATCATGGCTACAGCATCCGCACCCTGCGGGAGCACGCCACCGGTGGGGATGTAGGCGCATTCGCCAGTCCGGATACCGACTGAGGGAGGGGACCCCATGGAGATCCGTCCCCTAAAATATAGGAGGGCCGGCAGGGAGTCGGACGCACCCACCGTGTCGCGGGCCAGCACCGCGAAACCGTCCACCGTGGATCGGTCAAACCCTGGAATGTCGCTATCAGACCGAACATCCTCTGCAAGCACCCGCTGCAGTGAGCCGGCGAGGGGTACTGTCTCCGGTTTTGGGGGAGAGGCAAGACTCTGCAGGGTTCGGACCGCCTCTTCCACGGAGACGACGGTTAGGAAACGGTTCATCGGAAGCAGCCCAGCTGACAGCTCCGGATCTTGATTTTATGCTGGTTACAGTAGCGGGAGATCTCTATCTTCGGGATATGGTATTTTTCTGCGAGGGCGAAGGCCTGCTCGCAGGTGATCTCCCTCTCGATGCCCTCCTTGTGGAAGGCCTCCTCAACTTGGTTAACCATGGGTACATCATGGAACTGAGGAGGGAAAAAGGGTTTACTATGCTGCCCGGTCAATTATCTGGTACATCGTATGCAGGTCATGCTGGTGAGCTCCGTAAATGATCCGGCGGGAAGAAATATCCGCCGCCATATCCTGGAGCTGCTGCCGGAAAGAAAGACAGGAGATATTTCTTTCCACCTTATGGAAGTAGAGGGGAGACTGATCAGCCAGGATGGAGTCGACAGGGTGTCTGGTTCTGACCTGATCATCTTTTTGTCCCGCCACACCAGCATGCATCCCACCCCCCTGCTCTCTGTCCATGTGACCGGCAATTTCTCCCAGGCCGACCTCGGGGGCAAACCCTGGTC
>JAJRCO010000373.1 GCA_028678905.1 Methanomicrobiales archaeon | reverse complement strand
TCGGTCTTGCCGGAAATGTTGGTCATTTGTTGCAGCCCCAGCCTGAATTTTCGAATTTGAAGCAGCGCCGGTCATGTCTATTGATCGAGGTCAACAGGAAGCCCCTAATCGTCGCATCGGTGACGGAGCCGTTTTCGGGCACAACAAACCGGCCACAGCCGTTCACCGGATGTTGCTCGGGCCGTCGATCCGACGACTTGTGATCGCCATGGTCTGTCGCTAGCCTCGATAAGTGGACGCAAATTTTTCGCAGAAATCGATGGACCGGACCGACGCGGCCGAGAATCGGGTTTATCTCGCCAATGCGTTGGCAACCGGGAAGGAAAAGCGCATTGCGGCCGCAATCGCGCTTGTGGTGCTGTTGCTGTTTGCGGCGGCCGCATTTTTTGTCCGCATCCCGCTCGCGCAGATGCCGGCCTTCATCCCGAGCTATGAAGCCGCGCTGTTCTTCATCGACCTGATCACGGCTGCCCTTCTCTACGACCAGGCCGTCCGGCAGCGCTCCGTCGCTCTCGTTGCGCTCGCCGCGGGGTATCTGTTCGATGCTCTTATCATCGTCCCCCATGCACTGACATTCCCTGGCGCTTTTGCACCGGCCGGATTTCTCGGCGCCGGGCCGCAGACGACGGCCTGGCTTTATGTGTTCTGGCACGGCGGCTTTCCGCTGTTCGTGATCGCCTATGCGGTGCTGAGAAAGGGTGAGGCGCGTCAGCCCGCTCCGGCTTTGGCGCGCATTTGGATTTCGAGCGTGCTTTCTGGCGCGTTTGCCGCGGCTCTCGCTGCAGCATTCGCAGTGCTTGCCACCCGGCAGCACGACCTGCTGCCCGTCGTGATGCAAGGCGGCGACTACTCGCTGCTGGTCTCGAAAGGAATAAGCCCGGCGGTATGGGTTCTCACCGGTCTCGCCATAGTGTCGCTTTGGGAACGCCCCCAGCGCGCGATCGACCTCTGGCTCATCCTGGTGATGTGGATCTGGCTGTTCGACATCGCCCTGTCAGCCGTCATCGGATCGCACCGGTTCGACCTTGGATTCTATGCCGGACGCGTGTTCGGCCTGGTTGCAGCGGGCTTCCTGCTCGTGACCTTGATTCTTGAGCTGACTCGGCTGCACGCGAACTCGCTGGTCGACGCCGAACTCG
>JAJRCO010000056.1 GCA_028678905.1 Methanomicrobiales archaeon | reverse complement strand
GACGGTGACGTTCACTCAAGAGTGGGGCGTCGCGTCCGTACCACACGTCAGTTCCGACGAGCCGTCGTTCGCAATCTGGTCAACCGGTGCCAGTCCCGATTTTCCCGGCGCTACTTGGGTTTTGGCCTACTACTCCTACGACAGTAAGCCCACCATGATCACGACGAACCTGCAGGTGGGCGATGGCCATTACTCGGTCGCCTTCATCGCAAAGAGCGGCAAGGATTTTTATTTGCTTTTCGGCAACGGACTCTACATGGGGCCGGATCCGCTGCATCTGATGAAGCTGAATGACGGTGGCGGAATAGAGGCGCAAACGCGGGGGCTTTACGATCTCTACGGCGGCGGGAATGTCTACAGTCTGGAATGTTCCGATAATTTTCTATGGGCGCTCGTGCGCAAAGGATCTACCCAGGCGATTGTCAAAATCGACCGGGAGAACCTGGACATTCTAAATACGATTCCACTGACCGGAGTCACTAATCCACGGGCTATTTCGGTGCAGAGCGATGCGGAAATCTATGTCGTCGCGTCGTCGGGGGTCAGTACGACCTTCTGGCGCGTGGCAGACGAGCAGCCACCGGAACTGTTCGCCACGTCTCCAGGGGACACTTATGGCAACGGAAGCTCCCCTTGCGATTTGCACGTCCACAATGGTCTGTTCGTCGTCGATATGTACGGCGATTGGGGCGGCTTTGAGCCGGTCATCAACGTCTTCGGCGATACGCCGCCAACGCAGGACGTTCCTCTTTGGAAAATCGTTCGTGACGTCAACATCATGGCCGGCCTGCAGTCCGAGGTGGGCTCCGAGCCGCCCACGACGGGCGAGATAGACGTAAGCGACCTGCAGGACTGGGTGCACGGTTATGCGCTGACCCGCTCGATGACCGCACGCGAGGCGTTGCTGCAACTGCAGCAAACCTATTTTTTCGATGCCAGGGTAACCGGCGGCAAGCTGCAGTATTGCAAGCGCGGCAAAGCGCCCGTGGCTTCGATAACCGGCGCCGACCTGGCGGTACGCCCGGCGCTGACAGATTCGATCCAGGACCGTCTCGCGCTCACGCGCACGCGCGAAAGCGAACTGCCGCTCAGGGTCCACGTCGTCTACAACAATTGGGAAGCGAACTATCAGAATGGCCATGAGTACGCGCCACGCCAGATCACCGAGGCGCAGGCGCCGATGACGGTTGAGATCGCGGTTGCCATCAATTCGATCAAGGCGCGCCAAGTGGCGGACGCCTTGCTCGCAGTCGCGTGGATGGAACGCGATGCGTTCACGCTGAAAACGTCGCGGAAATGGCTGCCGCTCGACGCCGCAGACAATGTTGAGGTGGAGGTAACGGAAAGATGACTGCCGGACGCCCGAGGAGCAGGATTGTAATTTGACAAAGGAGAACCCATGCTGACAACCCAACAAAAAGTGACTCTCAAAGCGTTTATCCAGGCCGCTCTTGCGCTTGGCTTAGGGATACCCGGAACGACTCAGGGAATGGATTGGCTAGAGGGGTATTTATTCCCACAGAAACCAAAAGAGGCAAAACGGTGATGCAACCGTCTACCGCCCAGGAGATGACGCAGTAAAGCTGACTATATGGCAGACACAAAAGTTTCAGATGCCACAGAGATAAGTGAGGTAACAACATGAGTTGGAAGGCAACTTTAACGCTAGACTTTGACCATGACGCGAGCAACGCAACGGCAACATATTATGACGACAAAGATGTTACCTTTGCCAGTCCCTTATTCACCTACGGTCGTCGTGTTACCGCATCGGATCTCAACGGCGATTTAAAAAATTTCGCTAATGAGGCGGTTAATGCGAAGACCCAAAAGGACGCCATTACGTCAAAGGCTGCGGTTTACCAGCAGCAACTT
>JAJRCO010000229.1 GCA_028678905.1 Methanomicrobiales archaeon | reverse complement strand
TGGCAAAAATTTCTTCCGGCGCGCCGCTGGCAAATAATTCGTATTCATTCTCGCTTTTTCTTATGACGGATTTCGATTTTCGGTCGTTGCCGAGATTTCTTTGCCGGCTGACCTCTGGCAACCTGTCCGCGATATTCCATTCGACGGCCTTATTTTTGATTTCAAGATCCAGGGGTGATAAGGAATACTGCGATAGGGCAGAGAAGGCTTTTTCGATAATGTCTTTCTTGTCATCGGGGTAAAACGAAACAATCTTCATGTGGCTTTCCGTAATGGTCCCCGTTTTATCAGTGACGATGACCGTCGCATTGCCCAAGGTTTCCGCGGCCTTGATTTTTTTAACAAGAAAGTTGCTTTTAGAAAGCGTGTAAGCACCCAACCCCAAAACCATCGTAATCACAATCGGCAGCTCTTCGGGGATGGTGGCAAAAGAAAGGGACAGGCCGGTCAAAACCATCAGTTTAAAATCTTGTCCGCGCCAGATTCCTAAAACTGGAATAAAGATCGAGAAAAACACGGCC
Organism: Methanomicrobiales archaeon; assembly: GCA_028678905.1. GTDB lineage: Archaea > Halobacteriota > Methanomicrobia > Methanomicrobiales > JACTUA01 > JAJRCM01. The sequence continues at coordinate 1,676 of JAJRCO010000229.1, read as the reverse complement.
AGATACACCAGCTTCCTGGCCAGAGATTTCATCGCCAGTTGGAGGGCCGTTTTTGGGGGCTTAATTTGCTTGAGGGCGGCGGCCGTCTGGCCAAGTTTAGTCTGACGGCCGGTGGCAACGACCTCGGCTTGGCCTTCGCCGAAGACAACCACGGTTCCGGCATAAATTTTGTCATGAGGATCTTTACTCAGGGGGAAGGATTCGCCGGTGAGCGACGATTCGTCAATTTGTAAATCCAGGCTCTGCCGGACTTGTCCATCGGCGGCAACCTTCGTTCCCGGGGTTAAAATCAAAAGATCGCCCGGGACGACATGTTCCGCATCAATTTCAACCATCGCCCCGTCTCGGAGGACCTTTGTCCTTGGTGCGGCGATTTTTTCCAAAGAAGCGATCGCCTTTTTGGCCCGAAATTCGTTATAAACTTCAGCCAAGACCAACAACAAAATCACGGCAAAAATTGTCAGGGCGTCTTCAAATTTCCCCCACAGACTGTAGAAAAAGCCGACCACCAGCAAAAGTAGGATCATCGGTTCTGCAACTTCATGCCTGGCGATGCCCCAAAACCTGATTTTAGTCGGCTTAAAAATCAGATTGGGACCAAATTGGCCAAGCCTTTTCCTTGCTTCCTCGTCAGAAAGTCCCGTCGTTCGATCTTCTTTAGTCATACGTTTCCTTCGAGAACTCGACAAGTTTCAGACTAATTTTTTTATTTTCCGGTTCAGCTTTGACGACAAAATATTCCCCGCCTTTGAGACCAAGGGAATCTCTGATCTCCTTTGGAATGGACACATAGTAGGATGTCCCATCAGGTCTGAGGTAGCCCTTGACGATGATTCTTTTGATTTGCTGTTCCACTTTGGCGTGTTTCACTTTGTCCATGGCTCTGTTCCTCCTGTGAAACATAATACCTATGTTAAGTATAGGTTTGGCCCATTTATTTGTCAAATAAAAAATACGCTCAAGACATTCGTTCCCGCAACGAAAACGGAATGGACAACCTGACGTTCCCAAGGCGAATAAAACCTTTAAATTATCCTGTTAGCGGATTTTTCTATCTTCGATCATTGAGTTTATCGATAAATGTCGCTAGGATAGAGGAGGGATCTCGAAGATGGATATCCTCTTCAACATTGGGCGAATGCAACAGACGGTTCGGCGGCTGCGGACGTGGAAAATCTGGGTTGGATTGATGACGGCCTTTTGGCTGGGTTCGCTTTGGCCGCCGCCGGGGTTCTGCGATCAGGCCCGGGGAAAAGTCTATCCTGAGAAAGAGAATCTGGAGAGTTTTGCGGATCTTTTCTTCGAGACGAACTTGTCTAAAGAACACGTCCCAGGGGCGGTCTTTGTCCTGGTCAGGGGCCAAGATTTGTTGTTAAAAAAGGGCTATGGTTTTGCCGACCTCGAACGCCGACTTCCCGCCGATCCGGATAAAAGCGTCTTCCGGGCAGGTTCGGATGCCAAGCTTTTGACGAGCATGGCCGTTTTGCAGGCTTCTGACAGCGGTCTCGTCGATCTGAATATGGACGTCGCGACATACCTGAAATCCATAAGGATCAAGAGGCGCTTTCCCCAGCCCGTGACGCTCCGCCGCCTGCTGACGCACACCAGCGGTTTTGAGGACCGATTTCTTTCCCAGCACGTCCGGAGAAAGGAAGATCTGGTGCCGTTCGGGGCGT
>JAJRCO010000060.1 GCA_028678905.1 Methanomicrobiales archaeon | reverse complement strand
CGTTTTTAAAACCTCCCAGCAGCGTCCACATGAAACTCGTGTTGGAGCCGTGCCGGACTTCCGGCTGGGCAAAGACGGCGTTTTCCGAAGCGACGGTGATATGAGTGAACAGCGCTAGCCAGCAGCCCGCCCCCATGGCCCAACCGTTGACGGCGCCGATAATAGGCTTGGTGAACTCCCACAGCCGGAGGAAATTGCGGCTGTCCTGGCGCCAGGAGTCGAGGACTTCCGCCGCGCTCAAGCCGGACGGAATTCCATACGGCCAGACCCGATCCCTGCGCCTTCCGGCGGCAGTCCCCTGATCCATTCCCGCGGAGAAGGCGCGCCCGGCTCCGGTGAGCACAACGGCCCGGACCTCCGGATCGTCCTCAACTTCGTCCAACGCTCCATGGAATTCTTTGATCAAACCCCGGCTGATCGCATTCATCGCCTCCGGGCGATTGAGTGTAATCAAGACGCCGCTGCGCTGCTTTTCGTAAAGAATCTCCTTGTATTCAGCCATGGCGTCTCCCTACATTACTGCTTCGCTCCCTCAAGCACCAGCGGCGCGGCGAATCTCTTCAGCGGATGCCGAGTTCCCTCTGAGCCTCCCTGAGGTAGGTTAAGTCCGTATATTTTTCCGGCGGCGGCAAGGGACCTTTGATGAATCCATCCCGCGCCTGCACCTCTATATTGACCTTCAATCCCTCCAGCGTAATCGCCCCGTCTACCGCATAGACCTTATTTTTGGTGTAGTAATCGATCCCGCGCCGCGCGTAGGGCGGCTTCATGCCAAACTCCCTGGTGAGAAAATCGGCAGCCTGATCAGGATGCTCGTAGATCCAGCGCAGGCTTTGAATATGCGCCTTGATGAAGCGGACGACAGAGGAGCGGTTTTTCTCCGCCCAGTGTGGGCTTACATGGATAGCGTTAAATTCATAAGCGGAGATGACCTCCACTGTCTCGCCGAGCTTCGTGAATCCTTTATCGATCGCCATATCCGAGAAAGGGACCCCCAAAACCGCTCCGGCGACCGCTCCGCTCTCGAGCGCGGAAAGACGCGCCGGGGTCCCGCCGGTTACAACGATCATTGTGAAGTCGCGCGGATAGATGAGCCCTTTGCTCCTTAAATAAGCGAGCAGAATGGAGGTCGCCCCTCCCGTCAGGCCCGCCACCCCCAACTTGCCTCCTCTAAGATCGTCAATTTTTCTTATGTTCTTCGCGCCGATAAGTATGTAGGGAGCCGCATTGGTCGACCCGGCCACGGCCTTCAGGTTTCCTCCTTTTTCATCCCATATGATGATTCCATCCGTATTGATTCCCGAGAAATGAAGTTCCCCGGCGACCAACGCTTGAAGCTGAACATCGGCCCGCCCGATGCTGACGAGATCCACCTGGATACCCTCTTTTGCGTAGAATCCCTTTTTGAGCGAGGCAAAATAGGGAAGATAATTGAGG
>JAJRCO010000220.1 GCA_028678905.1 Methanomicrobiales archaeon | reverse complement strand
GAAGAAAGCAATTTTTTACTCAACCGACACGACATTGGAGTCTGGAGATTACGTCGGAAGGAATGAGACAGTGAAAAAAGGGAATATGGATGGGGAACGGTGAGAGGATGGTGGATACCCCTCCAACCCGGAAACTGAGTGTTTTCGAAAAATATCTGACCCTCTGGGTCATTCTCTGCATCGCGGGCGGGATCCTTCTGGGGCGAACGGTTCCCGGTGTTGCAATAACACTGGACGCGCTATCCATTTACCAGATCTCCATTCCCATCGCAATCGCGCTCTTTTTCATGATGTACCCTATTATGGTGAAGATCGACTTTGCGGAAGTACTGCAGGCAGCAAAGACCCCCAAGCCCGTTGCCCTGACCCTGCTGGTCAACTGGGCGATCAAACCCTTCACCATGTACCTTTTCGCCTCCCTCTTCCTGGGATATCTGTTTGTAGGGTTCCTTCCCGGTACCGAGGTGCTGGCAAACGGGACGGAAGTGGAACTCTGGCGGAGCTACATTGCCGGATGCATCCTGCTGGGTGTCGCCCCCTGTACCGCGATGGTGCTCATGTGGAGCTACCTCGCGCGGGGGAACGACGGATTGACTCTAGTTATGGTCGCCGTCAATTCGCTCACCATGCTCGTTCTCTACGCACCCCTTGGTGGGTTTCTGCTTGGGGTGAATGCAATGCCCATCCCCTGGGAGACAATTCTCCTCTCGGTTGCGGTGTATGTGGCGCTTCCTCTGATCGCCGGGTACTTCACCCGGAAATGGGTGATCGCCCGTAAAGGAATGGTCTGGTTCGAGACAAAGTTCCTGCACCTACTCACACCCATCAGCATCGTGGCGCTGCTGGGGACCCTCGTACTTCTATTCACGTTCAAGGGGGATGTGATCATCGGGAATCCGCTTACCATCCTCTGGATCGCGATCCCACTCTTCACCCAGACCATGTTCATCTTCATCATCGGGTATTTCCTCTTTTCCCGGCGTCTCCATCTCACCTACCGGGATGCCGCACCGGCGGGAATGATCGGGGCATCGAATCACTTTGAGGTGGCGATTGCGACCGCAACCATCCTCTTCGGCCTGGGATCGGGAGCGGCGCTCGCAACGGTGGTGGGGGTGCTGATCGAGGTACCGGTGATGCTGATGCTGGTGAAGATCTGTTTGCGTACCCAGCATCTTTTTGGAGAGGGATGATGTCAGAGAACAGACTGGAAAAGGTGCTTGTGCCGCTGGATATGGGGGTGGGCGCCCAGAAGTTGCTCTCCGCCGTAGAGGAAATCGCAAGGATAGGAGTTGAGGAGATCGCCCTCCTGCACGTGGTGAATGTGCGGGATGCAGCGGCTGATCCGCATATCGCTAAATACGACGCAATAATGCTCACCACCTGGAAGGAACGCCTTCTGGCGTGTGGTGTACAAAAGGTGACTACCGAAGTGGCGAATGGCATTCCCTGGATCGAGATCCTGGAACGGTCCGAGCAGGAATCTCCCTCCCTAATCGTTCTCGGATCACATGGAAGGAGCATGGTCTCCCGCATGTTGCTCGGAAGTACCACAGAACAGGTCATCCGCAAGGCTAGGACACCGGCCCTGATCCTGCGGATGAAGATTATTGCGGAAGATGGAACCATGGTCTGCCGGTTGGCCACCGACCGCATCCTCCGAAGGATCATGTACTTGACCGACTTTTCGGAGTATGCAACATCATGTCTGCCCTGCCTTGCCTGGATGGTACCCGCCCGACCGGAGGAGGTGCTGGTGGTACATATCCAGGATTTCCGGCCCTTTTCCGATGTCACCCCCGCACAGAGGGAGGAATTCAACCGGAGGGATGCAGAACGTCTGAAAGCGTTACAGAAGCAGCTGGAAAGCGCAGGATTCGGAAACGTTACTCCCGTGCTCAAGATCGGGAATGCTATTATTGAGATTCTGGATCTAGCCCGGGAGCGTGAAGTGTCCCTGATCGTGATGGGTGCCAGGGGGATGCACGGGATTCCAGAGAGGCTTCTCGGAGGAGTGACTGATGCGGTGGTGCACCGGTCGGGATCCCATGTGCTGGTGGTACGATGAGATGGGGCTACCGGGAAGCCACGGACATCCCGCCCAATGAAACGATCGTCGGATTTCCCATAGAGTTCCTCCTTGCTATTATTGAGCATCTTGAGTACCTGGACCGTACAGCGATCCCGCGCTCTCGTGAGAAACGCGCTCTCGCGGCACTGAAAAAGCAGGGCGCGAAAGCACACTCCGGGTGTACTACCGTATGACCCTGCTCAAAGTACCGCCTCACCCGGAGTATCCTCCTGAGGAAGGGCGTTACCTCCGCGGGAATGATCATTCGCCGGTCGCGGTTGTTATTGTGCTCAACACAGAGGCGGAACGAATTCCTCCGGTGATTGAGCAGCTGGTTCGTGCAGGGATCGAGAGCGGTGCCGCTCTTTCTGGGACCGTGCAGACAGAAAATATTGGGTTTGAGAAGATCATCTGCAACCTAGTGGCAAATCCCAATATCCGCTATCTCGTACTGGGCGGGCCTGAGTCGGAAGGCCACCTAACCGGGGAGGCGATGAAGGCGCTGTTTGCCTACGGGGTAGATGAGAAAAAGAGGATCATAGGGACAAACGCACCCCACCCGTTTCTTTATAATATCCCGCTTGAATTCATCAACCGGCTCCGGAAACAGATCACGCTGGTGGATTGTCAGTTCCAGGAAGAGGGGATCATCCGTCAGGCGGTATGGGCCTGTTACCAGGAAGAACCTTTTGAGTTCCGGGGATATCGTCTCTATGACTACGGGGCCTATCCCGAACCGCCCTTTGCCGGAAAAATTACCTGGCGGGTGACCCAGCCCTGGGCGGAACCGAAGGACGAAGCAGAGCGTGTGGCGAAGCAAAAGGCGCTTGCGCTGATCGAGAAACTGAAAGCCCGGGGAGACCAGTTGAGAAAAGAGAAGGAGAGGTAGAATGATGATTGATTTGTACCTGGCAAAACTTACGGAGCCCTGAACCATGGTTGCTGACCTGCTTACTACTGCCGTGTTGGGAGGAGTGTTCGGATTGATCGATTACCTCACGGCGCACGTGGCGACCTGCCTCGTTCCGGCATTTTTCATCGCCGGGGCGATGAACGCTCTTCTCCAGAAAGAGTCCGTCACCCGATTTCTAGGAGAAAAAATACCTATCTATAAGGCGTACCCTGTCGCGGTGGTAGCAGGATTGCTCCTGGCGGTCTGTTCCTGCACCATTCTCCCCCTCTTCGCCGGCATCAAGAAGAAGGGTGCCGGACTGGGTCCTGCAGTCGCGTTTCTGTACACCGCTCCCGCCACCAACATCCTCGCTATCGCGTTTACCTGGAGCGTATTGGGGGGAGATCTCGCTCTCGCCCGGATCGTTCTGTCGGTCTCCTTTGCGGTGGTGATCGGGCTTGTCCTTTCTACACTGTTCAAAGAGACGCCGACCGAACCTGCGTCCGTTGCACCAACCTGCACCTGTGCCCCCTCCACCCAGGAAGGGGGTAGGGATGATCAGCGGAAGGTGATACTCTTCATCGGGACCTTGGTCGTTCTCCTTTTTGTGGGAACGCTGAATCTTTTTGTGGAGAATACCCTTGGATCCGTCCCCCTCCGGTTTGTTCTGATCCCGCCCCTGATCGTCGTAATAGGATGGGAAGTCAGAAGCTGGTTTTCTTCTGAGGAGACAAGGAACTGGCTGGAGGAGACCTGGTCCTTCATGAAGACCATCTTTCCTTTGCTCTTCATCGGCATCTTCGCAGCAGGGGTGATCAGCGCCGTCCTTCCGGAGGGTCTCCTGGAGTCCATTCTCGGAATGAACTCATTTGGGTCCAACCTGCTTGCGGTCCTTTTCGGGACGTTCATGTACTTCCCTACTCTGGTAGAGGTACCGATGGCACGGCTGTTTCTGGATCTTGGGGTTAACCGTGGACCTCTCCTCGCATATCTCCTTGCAGATCCGGTTATTTCCCTGCCAAGCATCTTGGTGGTCCGGAAGTACATGGGCAACCGGCAGACACTCGCCTATATCGCATTGCTGGTGGTGTTCTGTACCCTTGGCGGTTTGATCTACGGATGGTTTGTAGCAGGAAACCTATGAAGGATTTTACTACCACACGAGCAGGCATGTGCATTAGTAAAATCCTTCGGGACCTCGCTGAAATACTTGATAAGAAAATCTTGGTCTAACGATCGTGAACGAACTATGAATGCCATAGAAGCCGGACATCTTTTCAAACGATTTGGTTCAGTAGCTGCAGTGAATGATGTCAGCCATTCGGTACGTGAGGGAGAGATCTTCGGATTCCTCGGTCCGAATGGGGCCGGGAAAACTACCACAATCTGTCTCCTTACCAATGTTCTCACACCGCATGAACCGAAGAACCAGTCACGTCGGTTCGTAGTAAGCCAGAAAGAGTCTGAACCGGTACAGCTCTTGTGTAACCGCGAGGTTGGAAGGAAGGGAAACTAAAAACATGAAGGATGTCAGGTGTACGGTATAACAATGCCGGTGTCTTTACAGAGCCTGAAGTATTTTGAGGAGATCTATCCGATCCGCATTGCCCAGCTACAACAGGAGCGTGCGGAAGGGAAAAAGATCATCGGCACGCTCTGCCTGTACGTGCCGGATGAGATCATTTTTGCGGCCGGGGCGGACCGGATAATCCTGTGTGGAGGAAAGACCGAGACCATCCCACGTGCAGAGGAGTCGCTGCCCCGCAACATCTGTCCCCTGGTCAAGTCATCATTCGGGGCGCTGGTGGACGCGTGCTGTGGTGGGGATCTCGCCTGCCCCCATGTAAGCCTGGTGGACGCCGTGGTGGCGGAGGCAACCTGCGATGCCAAGAAAAAGACCTACGAGCTGCTGCCACGGTACCAGGAAACCTATGTGCTGGATCTGCCCCAGAAGCCAGAGAGCCCGCAGGCCCGCGCATATTTTCTCTCTGAGCTCAGGAAATTCGGGAAGTATATGCAGGAGCTCACCGGCAACCCCATCAGCACCACCGCCCTGGAGAAGGAGATACGAGCGGAAAACGAGACCAGAAGACTCCTCCACCGTCTCTTCGCCCTGAGAAAACGCGATCCACCACCCATCCAAGGGTCGGATGTATTACGGATTATGCAGAGGCAGTTTTTCCTCGCTCCGGACCAGTTCCGCGAGGGAGTGACCCGTCTCTGTGACGAGCTGGAGCATACTGCACCGGGACCGCAGAAAGCCCCGCGTATCCTCGTCGCAGGCTGTCCCATGCCGGCGGGGAATACGAAGATTCCCGATATCATTGAGCAGAAGGGGGGCGTGGTGGTGGCGGAGGAGAGCTGCACTGGTACGCGATCCTTCTGGGATCTGGTGGACGAGAAGAAGGATCCCTGGGTGGCCCTAGCCGAGCGGTACCTGAAGATTCCCTGCGCCTGCATGACCCCCAACGACCAACGGATCGCCCGTATCGCGGAGCTGGTAGAGGCATACCGCGTGGAGGGGGTAGTGTACTATACCCTCCAGTTCTGTCATGCCTACAACATCGAGCGGACGCGGGTGCAGCAGGCGCTCAAAGAGCGGAACATCCCCCTCCTTTCCATCGAATCCGACTACGGGGAAGCGGATGTGGCCCAGATCGGAGTGCGGGTGGAAGCATTCCTGGAGATGCTGGCATGATCACGGTAGGTATTGATGCGGGCGCCGCGACAACGAAGGCGGTGCTGCTCAGCGGATCGGAGAACCGGGGATACCATATCGCGGATACGGCATTCGATTTCCTCTCCGCGGCCCGGCACATTTTCAACGCGGTTCTCGCCGCCTCGCATACACCGGCCGAAGAGGTCGAAAAGGTATGTGCCACCGGGTATGGGAGATCCTCCATCTCCTTTGCCGATATGACCGTCAGTGAGATCACCGCCCAGGCCCGCGGGGTGCACCATCTGCTGCCGGAAGTCCGCGGGATCATCGACATCGGAGGACAGGACTCCAAGGTGATCTCCCTACAAAACGGGCGGGTGACCGATTTCCTGATGAACGACCGGTGTGCGGCGGGGACGGGAAAATTCCTCGAGTACACCGCCCGGGCGCTGGAGGTCCCCATCGAGGATCTGGGATCTCTAGCCCTGACTTCGCATGATCCAGCCGCAATCACCAGTATGTGCACAGTCTTTGCAGAATCGGAAGTGCTTTCCCTGCGGGCACGCGGGATTCCCCGGGAGGATATCGCCGCAGGGCTTATCGTCAGTATCGCCGCAAGGATCGTACCCATGGTGCGCCGTCTGCAGCTGGAGGAACCCATCGCTTTCGTAGGCGGGGTGGCCAGAAACCAGGGGATGCGGGTAGTCCTGGAACGGGAACTGGGGGTTATCCTGTTTGTCCCCCGGGAGCCACAGATCACCGGTGCACTGGGTGCGGCCCTGAGTGCCCAGAAAGGATAGGATCTGTGATACCCCAGGGAAAAGAAGTTGGATATCCGGTAGGCCAGCTCCCGATTTCCGGCCATGGTGGGTGAGGTCAGAATGTCTTCTGAGTGGGATGTCCAGATCCGGAAGTACCATCAGAGAACTACGTTATCCGGAACCCTTCGGTCGTTGTAATCGTCCCCAATATTCCTCCATAAGGGCCGCTGCATACGCGTCCCGCTTTTTTGTCGGAACGTAGTTGAACACGCTTACTCTCTTCACCAGCTCCTCCCGAATCTGTACCTCGTCTTTCAGGCGCAGCGCAGCCACCTGGTCGAGCACCAGATCCAACTGGTCGAGACCAATCTCCTTTCCTTCGATGGCAATCTTTCGAATCTGGATGCTGGCCGGTACCACACCGCCACACACGGTACAATACTTACCCTCTTTGTCCTCTGTCATGTGGATGTCAACCTCGGATCATGGTGAGCATCATTTTGAACCGGGTGATCGCAGAAAGGGCATGCGGGGCCTGGGCAGGAAAGATGATGGTCTCGCCTTCCTTCATGCGAAAAGTGTTCCCCTGCACCCAGACCTCACACTCTCCGTCCAGGATGGTGACCACTGCATCATAAGGGGCGGTATGTTCAGAGAGCCCTTCATTTTCATCGAAGGAAAAAAGGGTGATATTTCCTGATTTTTGCGAGATGATCATCCGGCTGGCCACAGTCCCGTCCTGGTACTGCACCAGGTCCGGCAGCCGTAGCACTTTCCCTTTCAGTTCTTCTCGTTTCAAATCGGATCTTTCAGATGAATGGTCAGACTCCTGCGTATATTCAACCATGGAAACGCACCGATTTCTGGTAGCTGCATGATCAGATCTTCTTTTTACATATTGGTGCTTTTCATTCGCGGCAATGCCTGCGCTTTTATCGGATTGAACTAGTTGGAGAGGATACTTCCAGATCCGCCCTCGAATAGTAAGGAACTCCAGAATGAAAACATTCTGAGGAACAATCGGCTGAAAAGCCGATGAATAGATGCTAGTATATAGGTGCATCATCTGGGAGCGGAAGCGATTATGGAGGTATCTGATCAGCGTGAGAAGGCCGGTGGAGGAAGATGAAAAAGCGGATG
>JAJRCO010000055.1 GCA_028678905.1 Methanomicrobiales archaeon | reverse complement strand
TCCGGGGACGCATGGCCGAGCCAGTCCTGCACCGTCGCGAGATCCTCGCCGGCCGTCGACAGGTCGGTGCCGAGCGTGTGCCGGTTCATGTGCAAAGACCTGTAGCGGACACCCGCTGACGCGACGATCCGGTCCTGCCACCACGAACGCATCGCCCGATCAGACAGCGGCCGGAACGGGTCAGCCCATGTGACTGCCCCGGTTCGCTTCACGAACCCGAGCGGGAAGAACAGGTAGTCGTCGTCGAGCGGCGCCCGTGCCTCCCGGTACTTGCCGCGCTCATCCTGCATCCTGACGTTCGGGATCGGCCGGTTGCGGTAGGTGATGAACGCCCGGAACGTCTCGTCGCCGAACGGGATCACGCGCTCTTTGCCGCCCTTGCCTTTCACCACCACAACCTTGGCGACGGTGTCGAAATCTGACGGCTGGAGTCCGCGCGCCTCCTCGCTCCTGATCCCCAGGTCGACGAAGCAGAGCACCCGGAGCCGTTGAATCCACGGGAGCGGCATCTGGTCGGCGGCCTTCACGAGCTGCGCCTGCTCCGTCGCGGTGAAGACGTCGTAGACCTTCATCGGAGGCTCCGGGATCGCCGGCAGAAGGTCGACGGGGTTGCGGTCGCGGTGTCCCCAGCGGCACGCCCACTTGAAGAAGTCGCTGTAGGTTGTCCGGACGAGCCGCAACGATCCCGTCGGGTAGATCGTGAGCGCCTCGAGCAGCATCTCCGACGTCACCTGGTCGATCGTCGGGTCGGCGTACGCGAGCTCGACGCAGAGACGCGCGAGATACCCCTCGTAGATGACGAGCGTGCGCGCCGACGCTGAGAGTCGCTTCCAGGCTAGGTATTGAGCGACGGCGCCTCCCAGCCTGGTCTCACGCTGGTAGGACCTGTCGATGATGGCTTCGCGGAGCATACGCGCCGCCGTCGCAAGCGTGAGCGTCTGAACCGTCACCGCGTTACCTGAGTCCGCAGGCTCCCGCCGTCGTCCATTCCCGCCACGAGCCGCCGTCGCGGCGCCAGATCAGGAATGCCCGGTACACCTGCTCCCGCACCGACCAGACCGCCGGATCCCCCCGGCCGCCAACGGATGCCCAGGTCGAGTAGATGATTTGCATCCCACCGCGGCTGACGGGGTTGCGTGTCTCGTGCCAGTTGATCGCTTCGTGCCGGTGGATGCAGAAC
>JAJRCO010000183.1 GCA_028678905.1 Methanomicrobiales archaeon | reverse complement strand
TTCCCAGCCAGCCTCGTTTAGGGATGAAATGCAGCATCCTGATCGATCCCCACGTTGACCGCGCAGGTCTCCTCCATGATCTATTGGGCGTATTTGCAGAGAAGGGCATCAATCTCACCCGGATTGAATCCCGTCCCTCACGGCGGGGTATGGGCAGCTATGTGTTTTTCATCGATTTCCGCACTGCACGCGGATGGAAACGATGCATCCGGCAGTTAAAGGAGCTGACCACGATTAAGGAACTGGGATGCTACCCTGAGGTGAAGATCTCTTTATGATGGTCCACATTGAAAAAAAAGAGGCGGTCCACGCTGTCTTTTACGCCCCTCCCTCCAAGAGTGAAACCCACCGAAGTTACATCACCGCCGCACTTGCGGAGGGAAACTCATTCATCAGCAAGCCGCTCCAGGCAGAAGATACCGCCATTACCAGAAATATCCTGGAGGGTTGGGGGATTCCCTTCGTCGACGGCGGTGATGGGGTGAGGGTCGAGGGAAAGGGAGGAATCCTCCGCTGTGTGCCGGAAGTACGGATTCAGGTTCGGGATTCCGGAACAACCATGCGGTTTTTCACTTCCCTTGCCCTGCTCTGTGCGGTGCCGGTGATCCTGGATGGGAGCACACGGATGCGGGAACGACCCCTCGGGCCGTTGGTGGAAGCGCTTGGTGTGCTGGGGGCCCGGACCACGTACCTGGGCAAGGCCGGATATCCCCCCGTGAAGGTTTCGGGATCGCTGCGTGGAGGAGAGGTCCGTCTCTCTGGAAAAGGGAGCAGCCAGTATATCTCATCCCTTCTACTGGTCGCCCCTTATGCGGCCGAGGATATCGCGGTCACCTGCGAAGAAATCCCGGTGTCGCGGTCGTACATCGATACCACCCTCTCCATTATGCACGCCTTTGGGGCGGTGTATGAACGAGAGGGGTACCGCTACTACCGGATACAGGCCGGTACATCGTACCGCGGCTCTCGGTATACCGTAGAGGGAGATTTCTCTTCGGCCGCCTATTTCCTGGCGATTCCGGCTATCTGCGGCGGATCGGTTCTCGTGAAGGGACTCAGTCCCTCCTCCACCCAGGGCGATCGCCTCTTCCTGGAGATCCTGGCGGGGATGGGATGTACTATCCGCTGGAAAGAAGAGGGGGTAGAAGTCTTCCGGGAGGGGGACTTGGAGGGAATCACTATCAACATGTCTTCGTCGCCGGACAGTGTGCAGACCGTCTGTATGGTGGCTGCCTGTGCCCGCTCCTCCACTACTATTACCGGAGTGGCGCATCTGAGATTCAAAGAGAGCGACCGGCTCGAAGCTACGGCCGAAGTCCTGCGCCAGTTCGGGGCGAAGGCGCTGGTTTCGGACGATGCGATCACGGTGATTCCTGCCCCTCTGCACGGGGGGGTAATCGACCCGAAAAATGATCACCGCACCGCGATGAGCGCAGCAATCCTCGGTCTCGGCATTGGTGATGTGACCATTCTCCAGGCAGAATGTGTGAACAAATCGTTTCCGGAATTCTGGTCGCAGCTGCAGAAGGCGGGATTACTGTGAGGATTGTTCTGATCGGATACCGGGGGACTGGGAAGACCACGATCGGAAGGTCCCTGGCACGCGAACTGGATCTCCCTTTTGTGGATACCGATATTCTGATTGAAGCCCATGAGGGAAAAACGATCAGCGAGATCTTTCGTCAGGAAGGCGAAGCCGGTTTTCGGAAGATTGAAAAGGAGGTCATCCGGACCCTCCCCCAAAGCGATGTTGTGATCGCCACCGGTGGGGGGGCGGTCCTCGATCCGGATAACGTAGAATCGCTGCGGGCCGAGAGCACCGTCGTTCTCCTGTCCGCAGATCCGTCTACGATTGTCCGGAGGATCCAGAAAAGCGGCAGGCCACCCCTGACTGCATTCTCTCTTGAGGAGGAAGTACGGTACCTGGTGGAGTTCCGTACCCCTTACTATCTGAGGGCAGCCGATTACTGCCTGGATACGGGAAACCAGAAGATCTCTGCAACGGTGAGGATACTACAGGATATCCTGAAAGGAGAAGGAATTCCTGAACAAGAGGCAAACCGGCTCCTGGAGAGAATACCTCCCCTCCAACCGGAGGATCGCCATCTCATCCAAAAGAGACTGACGGGAGGGTGCCCGCTCCGCCTCTATGCGGTGATCGGAAACCCTATCGCGCACAGCAAGAGCCCACCCCTGTTCAACGCGCTGTTCTCCCGGTACAGACTCCCACACCGTTACATCCGCATGGCATCCCCCTACGTGCAGATTCTTCTTGAAATTGCCCGAACGCTGAATTTCCGGGGATTAAGCGTGACCATCCCTCATAAACAGACGGTAATGGAGCATTTGGACAGGATTGACCCGGTAGCAGAGTCAATCGGAGCAGTGAATACCATTGTCCATTGCGGAGAGACGCTCCATGGATACAATACAGACTGGTTGGGAATCCGGCGGCCACTTTCCCACCTGGGAGGGAAAAGAGTGGTGGTCCTGGGAGCGGGGGGAGTAGCAGCTGCCGCGATCTATGCCTGCCGGGACCTGGACATGCAGATAACGGTGCTGAACAGAACCCCGGAACGGGGTGCGGCCCTCGCAGAGCGGTTTGGGTGTGCAGCCGCTCCACTGGCTGAGTTTCCCCGCTTCAAACCCGAAGTAGTAATCAATGCCACACCGGTCGGAATGGAGCCGGATACGCAGACGCCGGTGCCAGTGGAATGGCTCCGCAGGGAAATGACCATCTTTGATCTGGTATATACTCCTCCGCTTACACCCCTTCTCCGCGGTGCGCTAGAAAAAGGGTGTCCGGTAATATCCGGCCAGCAAGTGTTTCTTCATCAGGCCCGCGAACAATTCTACCTGTTTACGGGCATATCCCCCCCCATATCAATAATGCAGGAATTGATTCCATGAACACGTTTGGCAGAAATTTCAGGGTCACTACCTTCGGAGAAAGTCATGGTTTGGCACTCGGTGCAGTTATCGACGGATGTCCCCCCGGCATCCCTCTTAGCCCGGAGGATATCCAGCCTCTCCTGGACAGGCGTAGGCCGGGGAATAGTTCACGGTCCTCTGCCCGGAAGGAGGCCGATCAAGTTCAGATCCTTTCCGGAGTGTTTGAAGGAACGACCACCGGTGCACCCATTGCGATGGTGGTGTTCAGCACCGATGCGCGTCCCGAAGATTACGACCGGTTGAAACAGGTATTTCGCCCGGGACACGCGGATTTTACCTACCAGGCCAAGTACGGATGGAGGGATTACCGGGGCGGGGGAAGGAGTTCTGGCCGGGAGACCGTGGCGCGGGTCGCGGCCGGTGCTCTGGCCATGAAATGCCTGGCCCTATGGGGAGTCCGTATCCATAGCAGGATTTGTTCGGTTCACGGAGCCACCCTCCCGGAAGCCATCGATGAGGAAATACGCCAGGCCCGGGAACGGGGAGATTCTGTGGGGGGGATCCTGGAGGTGCAGGTAAGCGGTTGTCCCGTGGGCCTGGGAGATCCGGTCTTTGGTAAGCTGGATGCACTGATCGCCGCCGCACTGATGGGGATAGGGGGAGTAAAAGGTGTGGAAATCGGTGAGGGGTTCCGGGTGGCAGATCTTCTCGGAAGTGAGAACAACGATCAGATCAGGGCTACGGGATTCCTCTCCAATCATGCTGGCGGCATACTGGGTGGAATCAGCACTGGCCAGGATATCGTCGTCCGCATCGCGGTCAAACCCACTTCCTCCATCCATCTTCCTCAGCACACCATCGATACGACCGGAAAGGAAGTGACCATTGAGATAACCGGACGGCATGACCCGTGCATTGTCCCCCGGGTGCAACCGGTGGCGGAGGCGATGCTTGCCCTCACCCTCCTCGATACGCTTCTGGAACAAGAGAAATACCGAAATTTTGCGGCGAGAATAAAGTAGATCTGGTTCATCACCTATTTTTCGCAATAACGAAATACGGCCTTTTCGAAAGACCCGATAGTATTTCCTCTGTTCTTTTTCTTTCGAGTGATGGTGTCCCTAAAAAAACTTTAATCCTCCTTCTATTTTCCGTTCCTATCCTTTTATGGCGCTCAAACAAGGCGTTTTTAAATAGTTTGGTGCCACATTTTTAGCGTAACATTTCGAGGGGTACACCAATGGATGCGTGGCTCTCAGCATGGTTCAATGGTCCAAAGAGGCAGAAATGCCGCATCGTGTTCGAACAGAGGGGAGACAACTATCTGGAATTGCTTGAATACGATGATGGGGAGCGACACCGGTTCGAGTGGATTGCGGAAAACATGATCCGAGGCAAGGGATTCAGCCGGCTCGGTCTTCATGTGATGGAGATTCCGGTAGCGGTGGTGCAGGACGTTACCGGCTTCGTCCAATCCGTTCCCTCCGGGAAAAAGATCACCCGAAACATCACGTAATATATCAGAAAGAGAACAATTTTATTCATTTTCCATTGGTTTTAC
>JAJRCO010000299.1 GCA_028678905.1 Methanomicrobiales archaeon | reverse complement strand
GAATTACCCCACAAAACTGGTCAATTTTCGGTCGGCGGCAACACACCGCGATCGAGACGCAATCAAACGCGGTATAAAGTATATAAAGACTTGGGCAGCGCTTAAATGGCCCGCTGAAAAATACCGACCGAATTCAACCGCCCTCACTATACTGGTAGTAAGTCTCTGCCCAGACGGAATGCTCGATGATGACGCCTTTGCAACTACGATCGAGAATTGCCGAGAATACTTTGATAAGAAACAGACCGTTCCTAACCCCACCGGCGACCACAGAGACGTTTTACAACTCGATGAAGCTCAATTTAACAATTTCCGTGAAAAATTGGCCGATTGCGCGAACGCGTGTAACGAGGCGATCCAGCTTAGCGACCCTAGTATGGCGGCCATACGATGGGGTGAGGTGTTCGAGCACTTGTTTCCCCCGATGCGTGAACACGTCCCCGCGGTCGACCATGTAGGTCATCTTCCAGCGATTTATTTGCGTCCGATGCTTTCCGCTTCTGTCTATACAAGAGGTCCTTCGAAATTACTCTTGGGGCGGCACACGGACGATTTCACGGTCTTAAAGAACTGCGATATCATTTTTTCGGTAACAAACCCTGAGGATATTCCGTTCGACGCGACAGTTAAGTGGGTAGTACGAAACCAAGGGCAAGAAGCTGAAATGGTGAACGACCTTGGACACCTAAAGTCTGGACCAAGGAAACTTGAGCAGACCGAGCAGGCTAAATATGCGGGAGATCAATATATGGATTGCATAGTCACTCAGAACGGGTCGTTCTTGGGAATGAACAGTATTAAAGTATCCATCATAGATCGCGAATTTCAGAAACCCCGTAATCGACCCTGGTATGCACGCTTTCGATAAGCTAATTGTACGGCCCGTCAAGGGCTGGCAAAAAACCTGCCATTTCTTGTCTTGCCATCGGCCAACGTGGGGGAACGTGGGGAACTCAGCGGCAGTCCACGAGCGTTGGCGAGTGAGGGCGGGTCAAGTTACTTTAATAACACCTACTTACAGCGCCTGTTAAACGGCGCAAAGCTGCAGCGATTCAACTCATTAGAAGCAGATCGTAGTACAGCAAGCATCCCCGCCCTGCCACTATTTGGCACCTATTTTATGATCCGCAGGTAGAACTAAGCTGCGCTAAACCGTACAAGCATCTGAATTCCGGTGGCATACAATACCATCGTCCCTTGCTCACCCGTTTTTGAACCAGCTTCCGATACGCGCTAGGCGCGGGAGCCGCTTTTCTACCCTTATGCCTCTTTAGGTTGCAGAAGCGGCACGCAGCGACAATATTTTCTGCCCTGTTCTTGCCACCATCCTTTCGAGCTGCAAGATGCTCGGCGGTACATTGGAGCCATTGCGCTTGAGATAGTGAGAGGTTATGAGTTCGGGCAAAAGACTCCAAATCCCGTTCCCACATCGGATAATCGCAGTAGTAGCAGAGGCCAGATTGAGCTATGTATGCGCGTTGCCGACGACAGATAAGATTAACGGCCATAAAGGTTCCTTTAAAGAATCAAAGTGAACCCCGCTAGCCGTCACGGTCGTCACGGGTAACCAACCGAGTCAATCAGATTGGCCCTACACGCGCTACCTAAGGAGACACGCAAAAGAAGTATAACCCGGGCAGGTTTACGTCTGAAAGACCACAAACGGAAGGATCAAAATCAAACGTAGCAAAAACGTGACGGGCTTGGCGAGCGTTGGCAAGCGTAGACGAGTGGGGGCGGGCCAAACAACATTAAAAACAGCTACTTATAGCGCCTGTTAATCCGCAGGTCGTAGGTTCGAGCCCTACTCGGGGAGCCAATCAAATCTTGCACTTAGGCCATCCTTTGCGGTGGCCTTTGTGTTTTTTGGGATTCTGTATAAGTAGT
>JAJRCO010000297.1 GCA_028678905.1 Methanomicrobiales archaeon | reverse complement strand
GCACAGGTTGTACAGGTACTCCGGAGATGCTTCCGCCATCTGGAATGGCTATGCCAGAACGCCTCTCGATCTCGTTTTTGAGCGCCTCCAGCGTCTGTGAGCCGTTCGGCATCTTACCGTTCGGAGAGGAGCTTGCGGTGGCTACCAAAAGTTTACTGCCGCCGAGCGCTTCCAGACCAAACTGGACGAAGCCCTCTGGTGGCGTCGGGTTGCCTGGGGAGGCCCAGTCCGTGTAGGTGGCGTCGGAGAGTACTACGGCACGTACGCGTGCTGCGTCTGCGCCAAGGAGCACGCGCTTGAGCGTGGAGCCTCCGGCGCTGAAGGCGCGGAGGACTACATCGGATGGATCGGATGGATCCAGGCCAGCTGCGGAAAGGAGCGCGGCAACCTTGGCACTGGGCCAGCTGTCGGACAATTGGCCGCAGCTCGGGGTCCCGTCGCCCTTGCACGCGAGAAACCCCACCCGATCGCCCGGAAGCGACGTGGCCCCAACTTGGGCAGCGGAAACGGGACCCGCCCACGCAACTTGCATGGGCGGATCCTATCACGACGCTGGCTTACTCGGCAGAGAGTAGGTCGACTTCTGCGCCTTCCCCTCACGAATAAGCCGCCCCGAGCCGACTAGCTGGCGAAGGGCGCGCTCGATGCGCCACATGGGAAAGGTCACCTTTGCCGCCACGGCCGACCTGGAGAGCTTCTCGCCGGGTCCGAACAAGGCCATGACGGTTCCAGCTTCGGAAATGTCCGGCATCATGTACTTGGACTCGCGTCCACGGCCGACGCGCACAAGAGATCCGTGCTTCACGCAGTCCGTCAGGCCACGCTTGACGACTTCGATGCCGCCCATTCCGACGCTGCTCACGATCTCCTTCCTGGACATCTTCATCCCCGGCTTGAAGAGACCGAGGATAGTAACCGTAGGCTTCGACGCCATCGCATTGGCAGATGGCTCGGCGACTGCACGACCGAGGCGGCGCGGCGCCACGCCCGCGGGATGCATGGGCTCAGCCTGGGACGGCATCCGAGGCTCCGCCGATCCGTGCACCTCCTTCTGTCCATAGATTGCCGCCAGATCGACCAGAACCCGATCGGGCAGACCTCGAACAAATCCCGCCAGTCGATCATCCAGGAAAACGCGGATCGCATCCGCCAAAAGATTTGAACCAGCCATTGACTTTCCTCCAGTGAGCAGATGGTGACATGCTCACGAAAGACTGTCAAGAAAGATGGTCAAATTTGATTTGGCTAG
>JAJRCO010000064.1 GCA_028678905.1 Methanomicrobiales archaeon | reverse complement strand
GCGGGAAGGGCTGAGCCCCCCGAGCATCAGCATTTCGACGACTGATCAGACGCATCTTCTTTCCGCCCGTGACGCGGAAATCCGGGCAATTTCGAAAGGAGATCGTCATGCCCGCAAACGTTCCCCGTTCCTATCCAACGCGCCGCCTGCCCGGGCAGCCAAGCCTGGAGCGGTTGCGTAAACAGGCCAAAGACCTGCTGCGGCAATATCGCGCCGGCGACCCCGCGGCCGTCGCGGAGGTACAGCAGTTCGAGCGCAAACCCGATCCGTCCACTTTCGCACTCCATGACGCCCAGCGCGTGCTGGCGCGGGCGTACGGATACGAAAGCTGGCCCAGGCTCAAGGCGTTCGTCGACGGCGTGAACGTCGCGAAGCTCGCCGAAGCTGTCAAGAGCGGCGACATTGCGCAGGCCCGCATCCTGCTCGAGGCTCGCCCCGAGCTGGCCGGCATGGAGATGGCCGGAAACGACGAGCATCGCGCCTTGCACTACGCGGTGTTGCGCCGTGATGCGGCGATGGTGCGGCTGCTGATGGAGGCCGGCGCCGACGCCCGCAGGGGCATTTTTCCGCACCGCGATGCAACCTCCGCTCTAGCCATCGCCAGGGACCGCGAGTATAGCGACATCGTCGCCGCGCTCGAAGAAGAGGAACGGCTGCGCAGCCGGAAGATGAGTTGCCCGAACGCCACCGTCTCGCCTGTGCAGGACCAGATCAACGCAGCCATCTCGCGCGGCGACCATGCCACCGCCATACGTCTGCTGGAGGCGGATACCTCTCTGATCCACGCCTGCGACCGCCACGGCGGCACGCCGCTGCATATCGCCGCTGAAGAGACCAACGCGGAGATGGTGGCATGGCTGCTGAACCGGCGCGCCGGTGTGCGCAAGCGGGACGTTAACGGCTTGACCGCGCTCGACCGCGCCGCGGTCGCGCTGGCGGATGCAGTGCGCATTCGCGGCCGGGTACGTGCCGATCCCGGCGTGTTGCGTCAGATCGGCCGGAACGGCGGGCTGCTCAGCCTTGCCGTCAATCACGGCCACATCGAGATCGTCAGGCTGCTCCTGGATCTGGGCGCCGACGTGGATGAGCGCGTCATGCTGCACGAGTTGGAGGAGCCCACCGTGAGCTGGGGCACGCCGCTGTGGCACGCGGCGCTGGCGGGGCAGCGCGACATCGCCGAATTGCTGCTCGACCGCGGCGCCGACCCGAACGCCAATGTTTACGCCTCCGGCTGGCCGCTCCGCAATGCGTGGGGTCATCGGGACGACTCCGTCAAGCGGCTCCTGCTGCAGCGCGGAGCCAAGCCGCAGCCCTATATGGTTGCCGAGGCGCACGATGTGGCCGAGGCCAGGCGGTTGCTGGAGGCGGACACGAGCGAGGACCTGGCGCGCGAGCTGGTTTGGTCCGCGGCCGATCACGGATGCCCGGCCATCGTCGAGATGGCGCTCGCGCGGCTTGCGTGGCCGTCTCAGGATCCCGCGTGGCACTGGGTCCTGATCCAGCCGATCCGCGGTGCGGGAGACAATCGTTCAGAAAACGAAGGCCACTTCGCGTGCATGGCGGCGCTGCTCCGGCATGGGATCGACCCAAACGTGTCACGCTTCGGCCAAACCGCCCTGCATTTCGCGGCCGCGCGCCACGGCAGACTCAGCGATGCGGACCGCGCGCGCTTCGCCGCGATGTTGCTTGATCACGGAGCACGGCTCGACCTGCGGGACGACCTGCTCCAATCCACGCCCCTGGGATGGGCGTGCCGCTGGGGACGAAAGGAACTGGCGGAGTTGCTGATCGCCCGCGGCGCGCCGGTCGATGAGCCGGACGCCGAACCG
>JAJRCO010000159.1 GCA_028678905.1 Methanomicrobiales archaeon | reverse complement strand
TTTCACCAAACGTGCCAGCATCGCTTCCGGTATCAGACGTCCCCTTGCTCCAAGGACCTCATGGAGCCCCTCCGGGGCCACCTCACCATGCAGGGCGATCGTGGTTACCCCGCCTTTTTCAGAGAAATGATACCGGTAGATGAATGGATTCGGGCCCGAAACGATCTGTATGGTGAGAACCTGATCGGGTACAAACTCGATGATCTCGTAGACATTCTCTACTCTCCCTATCGGAAGATCCCGGATCATGCGATAGCGAGAACCTTTTTGTGCCGGAACCGTAGTGAGTGGAGCGACCTCCTGCACGGCCGAGTTCCATGCGGAACCATGCTCGCCATTGGCGACATAGGTAAAGACCTGCCCCACCGGTCTGTGGATATCAACGCTTGTATCAAAACCGACCATCCTCATCCCTCGCCGATGGATGGAGAATTTAAGGTAAATAGATTTGGGTATTCCCGCAGAAGATTGGAACTTGGACGGATCCCGCATCACGGGGTCATGCCCACCGAATCGTTCTCCTGACAGCGATCCCTTCCCTATTTCAGATGATTCAGACGGTTAAGGTTTGAAGAATCGCAAACGTTGCTTTAAAAATCGGTGTGGATTTTTTATTTCGGCCGGTAATATCCCCATTTTTCCAGAGCCTGCTGCAATTCAGGCGCCTTTTTGGCCTTTTCATCAAGAGACATCCCTTCCTGCCATGCTTCTATTGCCTGGACCGTGGCACGTGCCCCCGCCCTTGTTCCTTTCGGATGCCCATGGACACCCCCGCTCACCAGGAGAACGAGATCGATTCCGTAGATATCTAGCACGTCCGGAACAAGTCCCGGATGAAGCCCTCCGGACGACACAGGAAAGGCGCTCTTAATCCTACCCCAGTCCTGATCTAGCAGCAGATGTTCAGCCGCTCGGGTCTTCTGCTCCCGCAGCACATCCGCAAGAATAGTGACTTCTTTTTTTGTTCCCACGAGTTTTCCCACGGCAGTGCCGGTGTGGATCTGGGTCACCCCGATCATACGCATGATCTTGGCCAGAAACTGCATGGAGATCCCATGGTAAGGATTGCGGTCAAAGGCGGCGTGCATAGCCCGATGTGCATGAATGGCGAGACCCAGATCGGAACAATAATCACGCATGGTCATTACACTCGCCGTTCCAGCCACCACCACATCGATCATCGCGTAATTCCAGCCGGAATCTGCTAGCAGCTCTGCCCGCCTTTTCATGGTCTCTACATCCGCGGTGATATTGAGGAACGCCGACTTCTTCTCCCCAGTGATCTGTTCGGCCTTCTCCCGCAGCTTTGCCAGCGCTGCAGCCCGATCTTCAAACCGGTTGAAGGGAGTGGAGGTGAGATTTTCATCATCCTTCACGAAATCAAATCCCCCCATCCAGGTCTCAAAACCCACCTGTGCGTGCTCCTCTGCACTGAAACCAATTTTCGGTTTCGGCACCGCCCCTAGCAGTGGACGGTCATGGATATCCATCATCCGCCGGATTCCATCCATTCCAAAATGGGGGCCCTTAAAATGTTGTAGGTACGCAGCGGGTAGAGAAACATCGATCAGACGCAGGTTCTTTAGAGCTTTCATCCCGAAGATGTTACCGGCAATCCCGCTCAGCAGCTGAACCGCGTTTCCTTCCTCCCAGAGTCCCAGCGGATAGGCGATTTTTACAAAATTTCCGTCTATGGCAAAGGCCTTTGCCTGGAGATCCTTCATCCGCGGGGGAAGCGTCGCGAGCGTGGTCCAGGTGCCGGTCGAGCTCTCTGAGGCGATGCGCCCCACCGCCTCCTCGGCACTGATTCCTTCCTCTGCTTCGAAATAATAGAGGCAGACCAGATTGTCCGTGGAAGGAGTAAATCCGAGATCGACAAAATCCATATACCAGTCAATTGCCATGAAACATCGTAGGTAACAGGGAGTAGAAGATTAAATAACTTCCAGTAATGGTTGGAAATGTCCAGATAACTCATCTATAACGGGAGAAATTAACCGCGAATTTCCTTCCTGGGCGCTGAATAGACGTGTGCAGTTCTATTTTGGCCTTCCTTTCTATCAATCCCGATTCGCTTCACAGGCAAAACGTGTGACGGGCAGCGGATAAGTCGGCATTTCCATAAATGCTCTAAGACAGTGTACGTTACCCATCGATTCGAGAGTGACGACACCAGATTCTGCTCCAATCCCGCAGGATCACTTGGATTCGAGGATTTGTTTTATACATGAGGAATGCTATCCCCCCGACCTCATGAGACTGGGCGTACCATTTTTCCTCTATTGCTTGTGCCACTGTCCGGAATCGCCCCTTCAAATGACACGTCAGCGGCGGAAGCCCGATATAAGCATCGCTCTACACTACAGCCCCCGCCTGGAAGACACCTGATCGTCCCCAGGATGGTAGAGCGACTCTTCTCGTCGGTCATGGATTATCCGGGATGGTACGTGCAACGGTCACATTGTCGAACATGAGGACATCGTGATGATGGGAATATGGAATATCGTACCTGCGGAGGGTCAGAGTTCCAAGCCGACGAGCGGGATGCCGGGAATGTAGATCCCCAAAACTCTTTCTTTTTCTCTTTTGTTCTGGACCGCAGTTTTTTCCAGGATTTCGGGGAGATTTCTGCGATTCACGATTAAATCCGGCAGTCCAACCCTCAGCTTATATACCTGGCAAGACCCCTGACTGCACATCATGGAATTATCGGAGACCGAACATCTCTCCTTGACACTTCCCGTACCGTTCGATTTTTCTCGGACCGTGGCAAAACCGGCCGGCTGGTACTGGTCCACCCCGGAAGAGATTTTCGAGGAGGGGGTGCTATGGAGCGGTCTCTATATTCAGGATTGTCCGGTAGGTCTTCGGATATCCGCATCGGAGAACCGGGTGAAAGTGACCGTCTATGCATCTTCGCCCCTCTCCCCAGATGGACGTTCATTGCTGCAGACAATACTGTGGCATAGTCTCGGAGGGGAGGAGGACCTGATTGGCTTCTACCGCTTTGCCGAGAACGAACCGATCCTCGCTATCACGGTGCAGGACCTGTATGGGATGAGACTGGGTACGCTTGATGACGTGTTCGGCCGCACGATCCTGGCCATCCTTCTCCAGATGGCCCCCATGGCCCGCAGCGACCAGATGATGTCCGCCCTCCTTCAGCACTACGGAACTCGCATCGAATTTGCGGGCAAAGAGGTCATCCTCTGGCCGCTTCCTGCCGATATCGCGGCCGTCAGTCCCCAGGAGTTGTGGGAAACAGCAAAGCTGGGATACCGGGCCAAGCGCCTCGTACGGGCCGCAGGGTATCTCGTCGAACATCCCATCTCCACCCGCGAACTGGCCGCCTTGCCAGAAGAAGAGGCCATCCGGCTCCTGACCGAAATTCCCGGGATCGGCCCTTACTCTGCGGGGATTATCATGGGCCGCTCTTCGCTTCCACTCGATGTCTGGAGCGTATCGTTCATGAGCGAATTATTCCTCGGCCGCACACCGGAAAACCCCCGAGGGGAGATCGATGCGGTGGTTGATATTCTAACCCGGCGGTTTGGAAAATGGAAGTGGTTTGCCTTTGTCTATGTAGCAAACGATCTGGAGAAGCTGGCAACAATATACCCACTCTCCCGCATCTACTAGGGGTTCACCGGTTGATGTGTACGACTTTGGCAGGAGGGAACCCGTTAAAGTAGGTGGAAGAGGCGTGGGAATAGGCGCCGATATTTTCCGCGTACACCAGATCCCCGATCTCCAGCTCCGGCAGATCTGCACTGAGCGTGATGGTGTCGAAGGCGTCGCAGGTGGGCCCGAACACCGCAGATATCTGCCGTTCTCCCTCCTTGAACGCGACCACCGGGTAGTTGCAGTGGTCAAATACCTGCCCGGAGAAGGTATGGTACACCCCATCGTCGATATAATAGCAGGGCTTCCCATCTCGGAAGGCCTTGCCGATCACCTTGGCCACCACCGTACAGGCATTGGCTACCATGAATCTGCCTGGTTCGGCAAGGATCTCGGTGTCCGGAGTGAACAATCTCTTGATCTCGGTATTCAGTTTCCTGGCCAAGGTCCGGAAGGATTTCACTTTCGGATTATATTTGACCGGGAATCCTCCTCCGATATCGAGAATTTTTATCCGCTGGCCTGCCCGGGTTTCTGCCTCTTTCAGGATATTAGCGGAGAGCTGCAGTGCCTGGAAATAGTTTTCGAAATTGATGCACTGGCTTCCTACGTGGAAACTCAAGCCCTCCACGATGAGGCCCATCTGGAAGGCCTCCACGATCAGGTCCACCGCTTCACCTGGATGCGCACCGAACTTAGACGAGAGCTCGACCATCGAACCGGTATTGGGGACCCGGATCCGCAGGACGAGACCTGCGTGCGGGGCATGCTGGCGGATCTTCCTCAGCTCCTCGATGTTGTCGAAGGTGACCAGGGGCTTATAGCGGTCCAGGGCGACCAGAGTCTCGATCGGTTTAATAGTGTTTGCGTAGATGATCTTGTCCCAGATCCAATCCTGTCTCTCTTTCTCCGGCATGTCCTTGATATTCTCGTGGACGATCATGAACTCCGGCATGGAAGCCACGTCAAAGCTGGAGCCCATCTGATAGAGAGTTCGTACGATCTCCGGATTCGAATTTGCCTTCACCGCATAATAGGCCTGGACGTGAGGCAGGTATTCTTTGAATTCCCGATAGTTATCGCGGATTTTTTCATGATCGATCACGAAGATCGGTGTTCCCTGTTCCCTGGCCAGGTTCTGCAGCAATTCCTTTTTTTCCTGGTCAATGTGGGGCACGCCGTTCTCGATTTTTCTTCCGCCTCTGTTCGCTTCTTCCTCCGGTTTTGCCATCAGATAACAATGCATTAGTGCACAAATAAGAAGTTTTTGAATTGCCAGATATCGTCATAATCATAATTATTTGCGGGGTTTTCCCGGAAATACACCGACCGGTCCCGAAGCGGAGTCCAGTCAGATGGCGCAGAGTAGAATTCACCCAGATAGGGCTTTGCGATCTTCAGGACGTACTCATGCGGAAGATCGTCGGGAAGACAGAAGCCTTTCCGTGGATGCTCGATCATCCACATCACCGCACCGATAACCCCCAGCGCAACCTGGACGGTGGTCGCGTTTTCTCCAGAGGCCAGCCTTCTTGCCTCCTCAATAGAGAGAATACTTCCTGTCCACCATGCGCCATAGGGATGACCCATCAGGAATGCGCCCAGGATGTCCGCCCCGGACACGATCTCCGTGTCGTTCATGATGCGCAGCCGTGACTGTATTTCGTAATTTCTGCAGCGAAGCTCGTGTAGAGAGGCAACAGTCGCATCGCAGGGTAAATACGCGTAATGCATGGTGGGCCGGTATACCGCAGTTCCCTCCTGCCAGACCGTCCACCGGTCGGAAAGACCAAAAGCTTCTCCATGACGGATGACCATGCCCACGATCTCCTGGTGAGGAATCCATGAACGCACCCAGGTGTTGATACCCATCTGGGCGAGCATGATCTGATTCTTCGGCCCTTCCGGGGGGACATGCGTAAGCGGCGGAAGATCCTTTTCATGCGTACCCCATCCCATCTCTGCCGGGGCGGTTCCTTCCTCCCGCAGCCCCTCGATACTCCAGGTGCCCACGAATTCATCTACCTGTTTGGGCCGTGACGAGATCTGGGTATCTCTCTCCGAGCAATGGATCACGCGGATTCCCACTTCCCGCGCAAGCTCCCCAAATTTCTCCTCCCGCATCAGCCTCCTCAGCAGACCGGGATCTGCGGCGAGTTTATCATCGATCATGCGGGTAGCAATATCGAACAATCCCTGTTTCGCAAAATGGGAGATCAGTCCGGGATTTGCCCCGTGATCGACTACGCATGTGGTACTGTTGCTCCAGTCCCGGGTGAGCTCCCGCAGCTTCATCTGCCGGTAATAGAGGGATTTTTGATACGGGCTCGCGCTGAATCTCTCCCCATAAGAATCCCACACTTCCACCGAAGTGTTGATGTACAGCACATCGTGGTCGTGGCACCAGGTAAGTATCTCGCAGCAATCGATGTTCCAGGCAAGATCGATCAGCAATCCACCCGGCGCGAGATATTCCGACAGGCCCGCACTCAGGTTTTCCGGCGTAATTCTTCGGCGGAAGAATTGTATCCCTTTCTCGATCCAGGGCTTCAGCGCTTCTGCCTTATCTTCAAAGTCCAGGATGGTGATGTTCTCGTACGGTATGGTGATGTGCTGCAGAAGGAGGGGGAGCGTGCATTTCGCCACCGCACCATATCCGATGATCAGTACCTTATTTCGGAAGTCCACTACAGACCCTCCGAATCACCACGACCAGAAATTGGTATTCCCTCATTTTCTGTTCAAATTATATTATCCATTGCAGATAGAAAAATGTGTTACTTCAGGTATGGCCGGAAAAGAATTTCTCCCCATTAAAGGAGGGATTCTGGAAAACTACGCGCAGGGACTGGAGATACGCTCCAATACTTTATTCGCGTCTTTGCTGCCGCTCAACTATGACTCTACTCACCGGTGATTAGTATCTGATTCGGGGACATAAGAAATACCGACGAAGATGAAGAGGGTAACCATCAATGCAGTGGTTGACATTTCCACCTGATTGCCTTTATTCCCTCCGTCATTTTGGGGTTCGTGCTCTATCTGATGTCACCTCGGTGGGGCCGGGGAAATGAGCCGACCACGTCCTGGAGATATCCCGAACCTGACCGTGCTATTTTGCGGACGATCTGCCGGAAGGTATGGGGAGATCCGCGTTACTGATGGACTCATCAAGGATGAGGGTCTTTTGTTATGAACAAGCAGCCCAGTTGAATCAGGACTTTGCTGCCCGGTGATAGGGCGCTCCCCAGGTGATCGATCTCCAGAAATTTTCTGATCTCGCCTGCTTTCTGTTCCATATCCGCAGTCACCATGGACGGAAAAGCCCGATGCTACTGAAAAATCCGGAGAGGTTCACATCTCTGCCCGAATAGTCCCGCATAGAGATGTGCTGCAGTTCGTTGGAAACGATCCCCATACGAGGGGGAGTCCCAACACGTCCCACACCTCCCTCACTGAATGCGGAAATCGTGTCTTCTGTATGACGAGATAAGTACTTCCGGTGGTCGGTCTGACAGAAAAGAGGATTTTCCGGCACCATTTCGGTCCCAGGGCTACCTGTTCACCTCCTCGAAGGTCACCGAGATAGCATCCAGCACCATCCGGTACCTTTGACTACGGCGACGTTTTCAAATTCCAGAACGGGAACCCGAGATCTCTTGCTGGTAGATGTTTTTTGGTCATGATATCATGCATTTAAGTCGATAGGTGAGGAAGTGCATGGACCAGTTCACGGTAGGTCTTGGCTCTGCAATGCTGATGTGGCCCTCACGATCGATAGTACCACGAAAAAATCACAAGAATAATCGCGAGCAACACCAGCCAGGAGTACACCGTGAACGTGATCATCGCGGCAATAAACAGGATCAGAATCGTGATCGCAGTCAGTATATCATCCTTTGATACGTGTTCCATTACCACACCAATCTTGTTCGGGGGAATCATAATCATGCCGGTATCCCCATCCTAGGAGGATTGACCGCGATACCGACCCTCACATCGAATCTACCAGAGTGTCCCTTTCCGGGATTTTACCATCTGCTGGTGGCTTACGATAGGATACTCGCATCCAAGAGTCGGAGGTATTCACTTTTCTCCGATACAATCGCAGTGGTTGATTGGTTGAATTGATCCGAATCCTCACCAGCAGGAAAAACAACACTAATCTTACATCCCGCTAAAAAGACTGGAAAAGATTGGAGGAAGGAAATGACTGATATCAAACGCCTTATCAGTCTGGGGATTCTCTCCTGGCTCATCCCTTTCCTGGCGAGTATCCTGTTCTATGGCCCGGGAGGGACCCTGCTTATTGGGTATGACCTGTTCAAATCGCTGATGATCGTGATTGGATCCGGGATCGGAGCGCTGTTACTGGTATTCTACTATCGAACGGTACAGGATGCCTTTCGCCGTGAAGCCTGGATCGTTGGGGGTACCTGGCTTTTGCTGAACTGGACACTCGACCTGTTCTTTCTCCTCCCATTATCGAAACAGACGATCGGCAGTTATTTTGGCGAAATCGGACTCCGGTACCTGTCGATTCTCTTCATGGGTCTGGCCATTGGGTACACGATGGAGCGTGCCGGTCCCAGGACAGAGAGGGGTTCATAGTATCCTCGTCTGCCTCCTTGTAATCTCGAAATCCAAGACGATCAGGCCATCCGTGAGAATCGCCGGAGTGCCATTCTATTTACATTGATAGACAACATTCCTGATTGACGGTTCCTATAGTTGAAATGGCTTCCTCTTCCCGGCGCCGGGTCTTATATCTTGCATTCGGTATCTATGCGCTCTTGGTACTTGCCATCGTATCTTCTGGAGAGGAGAATTCTCACCCTCATCCGCCCGGAATAGTATCCGACGGATCGTCTATACCGTGGTGCCAATATCATTATCGGCATTGTGTTTGGCCTGTGGGTAATCCGGAATAGTATTGCCGCCGGAATCATTACCCGGGAATCTGCAGGCTTTCGTTCTTTTCCCGGCACTATCATCGCTGTGATCATCGGATTTCGCCCTGTGTTTTATTACTTTTTTATGCTGCAGAACCCACTGAGTCTCGATCCGGTCGTATTTCTGAATGTGTATACCCAGGTGTTTACCGTCATCATCCCCCGAGGTCGTTATCTGCTGGGCGGTGATCGGGGCGACTTTTGCAGGGGCAATGGGTGACCGCGGAAAGATCGTATCCATGATCACGGGTATCGTTCTGTCCGGCGTATTCTTTGGAGCCTACCACCTCGGTCACAGTCCCCCTTTCAATCAGCCGGCGATGATCGCTTTCCTTTCGGGAATCGGCGTACTGACCGGCCTGGTGTATTTTGTCGGGCGGGACATCTATGCGACATGGTGTTTTATAACTATTAAGGGGTTACCGGAGTGATGCAGACCCTGAACATCTCCGGAATCCTGACCGGGTATCGTATGCCCCTGATTCCCCTCATCGAGATGTCTCTCCCATCTCTGATCGTCTTCATGGTAACGGACCTCTTCTATGAAAGGAGGACAAGGGTCGTTAGCTTCGGAGGGCTCTCTCTTCTGAACTTCCCCGAATTGAAAATATTTATTTTGTATTAATTGTATCTTGATCTATCCGTGCAACACTCTTGAACTGCTCTGACTCTTCATGATCCGGCACGCAAAAACGATCCAGCGGTTACAGGATGCCACATGCCGTCACGCAAAAATTCCAAAGTTCCGGTGACATCAAAAAAGATCCGGGAATCTTCCGCGATTGATGACCAGATTCGGCAGACAGGCGCGTACAACCGCAATCTCATCGAGGCAAGCCTGGATCCACTCGTTACCATCAACCCGGACGGGACCATCAGCGATGTCAATGAAGCAACCATAAAAATTACCGGGTGTTCTCGACAGGAGCTGATCGGGACTGATTTCTCGAATTACTTCATCGAGCCGGAGAAGGCGAAAGCCGGGTATAAACAGGTGTTCAGGGATGGATCGGTCACCGATTACGAGTTGCAGATTCGTCATACCACCGGAAAAATTATACCAGTCCTCTATAATGCCACAGTCTACCGAGACGAGTCGGGTCATGTAGCCGGCGTTTTTGCCGCCGCGCGTGATATTTCGAAAAGGAAAAAAGCTGAGGAAGCGGCCCAGGCGGAACGAAAAAAGTTGTATGATGTCCTGGAGACTCTTCCAGTGTACGTCTGCCTGCTCACCCCGGATTATCATATGTCGTTTGCCAATCGTTTTTTCCGGGAGACATTTGGCGAACCGCAAGGGAGACGATGCTATGACTTCCTCTTTCACCTAACCAAGCCTTGTGAGCTCTGCGAAACATACACCGTGATGAAAACCCAGGCCCCTCATCACTGGTTCTGGACGGGACCCAACGGCCGGGATTATTCAATCTTTGACTTTCCCTTTACCGATACCGATGGTTCGTTCCTCATCCTGGAGATGGGCATCGACATCACCGACCAGAAGAAAGCAGAAGATGCGTTAAGGCGTGCCAGCGCGTATAACCGCAGCCTGATCGAGGCCAGCCTGGACCCACTGGTCACTATCCGGGCCGACGGTACTATCAGCGATGTGAACGAGGCCACGGTGAAGGTCACCGGCTGTTCCCGAGACGATCTGATTGGGACCGATTTCTCGAAATATTTCACAGAACCGGAGAGGGCTAGATCCGGGTACGAGCAGGTGTTTATGGACGGATCAGTCACCGATTACGAGCTGCAGATCCATCATCGGAAGGGAAAAATTACTCCAGTCCTTTACAACGCCACAGTATACCGAGATGAATCTGGACAAACGGTCGGGGTTTTTGCCGCCGCCCGTGATACCACGGAAATAAAGAAGGCTGAGGAATTCATCCGGAGTGCCAGCGCGTATAACCGCAGCCTGATCGAGGCCAGCCTGGACCCATTAGTCACCATTAGTCCTGATGGAACCATCAGTGACGTAAATGAAGCCACGGTACGGGTCACCGGGGTCTCCCGTGAGGATCTCATCGGTACAGACTTTTCCCGCTACTTCACCGAACCGGATAGGGCCAAGGCCGGGTACGAGCAAGTGTTCCGTGATGGATCAGTCATAGATTATGGTCTCGAGATTCGCCACCGCAAGGGGACGGTGACACCAGTTCTCTATAATGCTACGGTGTTCCGTAATGAATCGGGAGAGATCGCCGGGGTATTCGCCGCTGCCCGCGACATCACCGAAAGAAAACGGGCCGAAGAGGCACTTCTCGCAGCCTACAATGAACTGGATGACCGGGTGAAAGAGCGAACGAAGGATCTGCAGGAAGCAAACCTGCGCCTGGAGAAGGAGATCGCGGAACGCAAGGCGACTGCAGAAGAACTCAGGAAGAAAACAGAAGAACTCGCCCGGTCGAATCTCGAGCTCCAGCAGTTCGCCTACATCGCCTCCCATGATCTGCAGGAACCTCTGCGAGCCATCTCAGGATTCACTGAGCTACTCGAAAAACGGTACAAAGGCAAGATCGATAAAAAAGCCGATCGCTATATCAAATTTATCGTCGATGGCACAAATCAGATGCAGCAGATCATCCAGGACCTGCTTGCCTATTCGCGGGTACAGACCAGAGCATATGAATTCGGTCCTTTCGATGCGAACAGGGCGTTCGATCAGGCCCTCCTGAACCTCCATAAAACGATCGAGGACAAGAAGGCGTTCATTACCCGGGATCCTCTTCCCGAGATATTTGCCGATGGTACCCAGATCACACAGCTCTTCCAGAACCTCATTGGGAACGGATTGAAATTCCAGAAACCAGACAATAAACCCGTCATCCGAGCATCCGCTGCACAAAAAGGCGATTACTGGCTGTTCTCGGTCAAAGACAACGGGATCGGGATGGAACCCCGCTTTGCCGACCGCATTTTCAAGATATTTCAGCGCCTGCATGCGAAAGGCGAGTATGAAGGAACAGGTATTGGTCTTGCCATCTGTAAACGAATTGTCGAACGTCACGGGGGAGATATTTATGTAGAATCCGCCCCTGGAACAGGGTCGATATTTTACTTTACCATACCCATCAAAAAGGAAGAAAGAACATGACTCAAACTACAACCAATCTCAATATCCGACCGGTGGAGATCCTCCTGGTCGAGGATAGTCCGGCGGATGTAGCCCTCACCCGTGAGGCACTTGGGGATAGCAAGCTGAGCAACAACCTCTACGTGGTGACCGATGGAGAAGCGGCCATGGCTTTCCTTCAGAATCGCGGTCCCTATGTGAACATGCCCCGGCCAGATCTTATCCTCCTCGATCTGAACCTTCCCAAGAAAACGGGTCTTGAGGTGCTTAAGGAAATCAAGGACGACGAGAGACTGAGCCTCATTCCGGTGGTCATCATGACCGTTTCGAAAGACGAACGGGATATCGTCGAATCGTACCGCATGCATGCGAACTGCTACATCCGGAAACCGGTTAAATTCGGGGAATTTATCGAGATCGTGAAATCGATAGAAGATTTCTGGTTTTCCATCGTGACTCTTCCTCCC
>JAJRCO010000006.1 GCA_028678905.1 Methanomicrobiales archaeon | reverse complement strand
ACTGTTCGCTCATAAATTCACCTTCCCTCCCCCGGGGAAAACCTCAGGTGAAGTGCACGATCGACTCTGTCGTCTCCACGCCGGAGAACCGGTGGTCAGTATCGGAGTGGGGCCTGACTTTGCAGTCCTTCGCTCCCGGGGAGTGCTGATGAACATTCCCCGCATGGTGCGGGAGCTGCACGACGAAATCCCGGGAGGAGGCGTCAGCGGAGGAGGTCACCTGGTGGTAGGGAGCATCAAATTCGTGGAAGGGATGCGCACCCCGGTCATCGAAGGCCTGATAAAAAAGATCTCCGAGGCCGCGACCGAAGTCAGGAAACCATAACAGAACCGTCCCGGAGCATATGTCTGAGAGATCAGAAATCCGCAGGGGGTGCGTTGAAGATCGGATATATGCCGTCTCTCATCCCGGAGGACGCGAACGGAACGAGGACGATTTTCTGGTAACATCCTGGGATCAGGGCTGGATCCTGGCCGTAGCCGATGGACTGGGCGGTCATCGGGCCGGAGAGGTCGCCTCACGGTGCGCGATCCGATCCCTTGCCGTGTCCCTCCCGTGGGATTACAGTCACCCCAAGGAAGAAATGCTCCGGCAGGTCTTCGCATATGCCCATGAGGAAATCCGCTCCCGGGGGCAGGGAGAATGGGCAGGGATGGGCACCACGCTGGTGGCCGCGTGCCTCACCGGACGAACCGCGATCGTTGCCCATACCGGGGACAGCCGCGCATATGTGATCCGGGATAAGGTGATCTATCGTACCCGGGATCATTCGGTGGTGCAGGGATTGGTGGATGGGGGTGTGCTGACCGAAGAGGAAGCCCGCCAACACCCTTTGAAGAATATGCTCACCGCGGCGCTGGGAATCGATTTCCAGGTGGATGTGGAATCGGTCACCCTTCGCGGGGGCGATTTCGTGCTCCTTTCCAGCGACGGATTCCACGAATTTATCACCAAAGATCGGCTGGTGTATGTGCTGCGGAACCAGCCTTTTCCGGAGAGTGGGGAAATTCTACTCCAGGAAGTACTGGATAAAACCACTGATAATGTCACTCTGGTGCTGTACCGGGTACCTGAGAAGATATAAAAAGTTATATCGCCTCTAGTGGAATATTAGGTCACCAAGGGGATGGCGTTGTCCGTTCGCGATAAGATACGAAAAAAATACAGTGATACTCAGCAGAGGATCCTGCTCTACCTTCTCACCGGATTGGATAGAGGGAAACACTATTTTAAAGCAAAGTATATTGCAAAAGATCTGGGTCTTTCTGCCAAAGAAGTGGGGACAAACCTTCGCATCCTGGTAGACATCTGTGACGAATTGCAGATCGTTCCCTGGAGCTATTCCAATAGTACCACCTGGATGGTCAGTCCGAAAGCCTTATAGTCCTCGTTTTCCATTGGTTTTCTTGCATGGTGAAGGTTGAGTTTACCGCCGAGCTGGAATTTATTGGAAACGTGAACCAGTATAAGGATTGCCTCATGGCTCAGGACCCGACACACGACAAACCAGATGCGCTATGGTTCAATATCGATGCCCTTAAAGGTCATGGATTCGCCCCCGGAGATCGAGTGCGGGTCATCGTGGAGAAAATCGAATAAATACTCTTCTTTTTCAGTTATTATCTTTTAAATCGACGTATTTTGGAAAAAAGATAAAAAGAAAGTTGATGACCGCAGGGTCAAGAAAAATTTCAGATGAACAATCGCCTCCCGCGTCATGGTAAATTGAAGATCGGAGTGTTTGGACCGTATCATGCCGGAAAATCCAGCTTCATCCGGAGCATCGATCCGCATGCCCGTCATACCGAGGCAAATACCGCGGGAGGAGAGTGCACCACGGTCGCCATCGATTTCGGCCGGACCGCCATCGGAGATTGGCAGGTCTACCTTTTTGGAACTCCTGGTCAGGAGCGTTTCGAGTTCGTGCGGTCTATGATCACCCGTAATCTCGATGGGGCGCTTTTGCTCATCGATCCGATGGCTGGATTGAAGTCGATGCACTACGATATCCATCGCCGGTTAAAGGAGGAAGGGATACCGGTGGCTTTTCTGATCAACAAATGCGATGCTTCTCCGAACAATCGGATCCTGCGGGACCAGCTGAAAGAAGAGGTAGTTCATGAGATCTCTGCCCTGGATCCCGTTTCGAGCCGGCGGGCTCTGGAGTCCTTTGTGCACGGGATCCCGGTACCGAAAGATCCCTTCCGGAAAGAGTAAGAATCTACGCTTCAGACCAATTCTGCACTCGGTGAACTCTGTGCATCCAGGACACTATCCTGGTAGTTGTTTGGCTGAATCCTTATGTACAACCTCGGGCATGCCAGGAGTCAAGATAAGAGTTGGGGAATCTTTGGATAACAGAGATTAATCGCATGGTTTATGTTCTTGCGCTTGGAACATTTCCATCAATGGCCAGCAGACGTTACATTTTCCTCGGTGTTCTCCTGTGTCTCTGCGGGATCACCGCGGGCTGTATGACTGCCTCTGTCGGGGAGGTCTCGTACAGGCAGAATACCCTGCACATCAGTGCCACCAATCAGGATCCGGCGACTCAGGCGGTTCTTCAGGTGACGATATTCCGGGTGGAGAACCTGGTACAGACGGAGATCTTCAGACAGGCGGAATTTATTCAGTTTGAATCGGG
This sequence comes from Methanomicrobiales archaeon, assembly GCA_028678905.1. Lineage (GTDB taxonomy): Archaea > Halobacteriota > Methanomicrobia > Methanomicrobiales > JACTUA01 > JAJRCM01. The sequence goes on along the minus strand of JAJRCO010000006.1, from coordinate 14,399 downwards.
TACCCGTGAGTACCAGATGCCGGTTACCCTTGATCCGGGGACCTACAAGATATACATCTACATCACAGTGAACGGGGACAGTAAGGCCCGCGTTGTCAGGGACCTCGTGGTGTGATGCCGGACCCCGCTCCGGCCCAGCAGAACCCCGATTCATCACCGAAACTTTATTTTTCAAACTGTGAACTGTTCAATCCCTGCACCTGTTCCTGGGATCGCACCTCTTTTACGGTCTGCGAAGGCCGCATCCGTACTCTTGGTGAAACCCGGGGATTTCATGAGGATGAGGAGAACCTGAGAGGGGCCCGGGTGATTCCAGGGCTGATCGATGCGCATGTGCATGTTGAAAGCTCGCTTCTCTGTCCTACTGAATTCGGACGTCTGGTCTTACTGCATGGGGTCACCACGGTGGTCGCCGACCCCCATGAGATCGCGAACGTGCTCGGTGTAAGTGGCATACGCTATATGCTGGACGAAGAGAAGAACACACCTCTGGATATTTTCTTCATGCTTCCTTCCTGCGTCCCCGCCTCCTCGGAAGATCTGGGAGGCGCAATCATCGGGGCGGATGATCTTGCGTTACTTCTCCCTCACGAGCGGGTACTCGGGCTAGGTGAAGTGATGGATATTGAGGCTGTTCTGGACGGGGATCCGGGGATGATGAAAAAACTCCGGCTCACCCGGCTCGTCGATGGGCACGCACCGCAGCTGCGTGGAGAGGCTCTCGACCTTTATCTGGGGGCAGGCATCGACAGCGATCACGAATGCACAGATCAAAATGAGGCCCGGGAGAAGTTGGAAAAAGGGATGTTTATCATGATCCGGGAGGGGTCCACCGCGAGAAACCTGCAGGAACTGATCCCTCTTGCGACTGCCTGCTCCCTGCCCAGACTGAGTTTTGCCACCGATGACCGGCATGCGAGCACCCTTGCCCGGGACGGCTCCATTGACGATTGCGTCCGCAGAGCTCTGCAGGAAGGGATCGAATTAGAAGTGGCCCTCCGAATGGCTACACTCTCTCCCTGCGACCGGTTCATGCTGCGCGACCGGGGAATACTCGCCCCCGGCAAGATCGCCGATTTCTGCGTCCTGGCAAAAGACAACGCATTCCAGGTCGTGCGGACCTATAAAGAAGGTCTTGAGGTGACCCGGCTTCCTTTTCAGGAACCCAATGTTGTCCGGCATACCTTTCACACTGTCGTTCCCACAGAAAAAGAACTCGAGCTCGTACCAACCGGAAAAGCACGGGTGATCGAGATACAAAAAGGGCAGATCCTGACTCGGGAGAAGATCATGGACGTCGAAGGAGGGCTGTTGCCAGACCCGGTACGGGATATCCTCACGCTTCTGGTCTGCAGCCGTTACCGGCCAGGCGCCAACGGCGTGGGAATGGTACACGGGTTTGGTCTCCGCGAAGGGGCACTCGCATCCAGCGTGGCACATGATGCCCATAACGTGGTTGCGGTCGGAGCAGATACTCACTCTCTGCAAAAGGCGGTCCGGGCGGTGAGTTCTCATAATGGTGGAATGGCTGTGGTCTCTGCAGAAGAGACCTGGTTCCTCCCCCTTGAATGTGCCGGGCTGATGTCTTCATCACCCTATGAACAGGTGTGCAGAAAACTCGACCTCTTGGAGGAACAGGCTCATCGCATGGGGGCCTTTGACCGGGCATTCATGTATTTGTCGTTTCTCACCCTCACGGTGGTTCCGGAACTGCGTCTCACTGAACGAGGTCTGTACAATGCCGTCACCCAAAGGCGGGTTCCACTCTTCATTTCCTGAAGGAATGTAAACGACAAGGGTTCGTAAAAATCTGTCCTCTGTTGAAAAGATGGTCCTGAAAAGGGAGCGCATGGATTAATCAGAAGTTATGGACAGAGGGAATCAATTCCTTGGTTCAGGGAGAGGCCCATTGATGTCTCCAGGGAAAACGGCTTCCTGAAGAAAAGAGGGTTACTGTATGACTGCCGCCAGGTGGCCTTGCCAGCGCTTGATGAGTGATTGAATATACACTCCGACAAATGCGCAGACCAGTCCTCCCACCAGGGCAAAGGCAAGATATTGAACGCCGTCCCCTATTTCTTGGGGAAAATCGGGAACCGAACTGATGGAAAGTGTGTACACACTTGCTCCAAAAGCCACGATTCCTATTGCACCGATGAAGAAAGGAAGAACAATCACTTTCCCCAGGCTTCCCGGCTCATTGAGGTAGGCGTCGATGATCCTGCCGATGGACAGGATCAGCCCCGAGAGGACAAACCAGACCACCGATCCATAGATAAAGGTGACAACGATCAGGAAGATGCCCAGACCTTCTTCGGTGGGATAATATAACAGCACCTGGGATAATCCCATCATGACTCCGATGATCCCGATGAGAAGAGTCACTATATAGGTGACAAACGAGAACCGGCCGTGCGAAAGGGAGTCCTGCATTGAACCGTAGAAATAATGAAAGATCTCATCGACGCCAAATCCTTTGATCAGGAAATATACTCCGACGATGCCGAACACGATGATGGTTGCACCTTCCGGATATCCCACTAGATAAGCGATGGCATACAGGAGCATTGCCATACCCAGAGGCACGAGGGTCACCCGTGCAATCTTGGGGTCTTCGAAAAGTCTCTTGATAATATAATACGTACTTTCCAGATTCGGAATCTGGGTGACTACCACCCTCCGCACGTTGCTTACTTTGATACGGGACTGGATCAAGGGAAGCACATATTCGTCCTCTACCCCATCCGTTACCAGGATGCAGGAAGAGGCGCTGGTGAGTTTTACGACCTGATCCAGATCCGTGGCGATCTTACGATCACCAGAGAGCATGTCTTCATGGCTGCCCGAGAGCACGGCGATCTCCACGTTCTCGCCGCGGCTCTGCAGCTCGTCATACATCTTGATAGCCTGGAATATCGCGTTCAGGTCAGAATCCTCCGGATCAACCAGCGCGAGGGTATTGGCGGCCTGGAGGCAGCTGGATCTTCCCACGATGGGACTCACGAGGTGACCCTTGAATCCGATATCGTCATCCCGGTCAACGGAAAGGATGAGCGTGCGCCCCTCAATCATAGAAAACCTGTCATTCTCCGTTATTATATACTTGCAGGGATGATTTTAAAAAGGTATTATATAAGTTTGGAGCGCTGGAGCAGGAGTATATCGTCTGTGGTGAGTTTTTCACCATCGCGGAATTGCTTGAAGATGCGTTCCGCCTCTTTTCTTACCGCTTTCTGTTCCTTGGTGATCTTTGCTTTCTTCGTCTTCTTACGCAGACCGCTGATTACCTTATCATAATCCCGCAGTTCTTTCTGGCATTGAATGAAATACCGGTGCTCAGCATCGGCCGATTCCTGGGCTTCGACGAACTTTTTGTGCATCTCGTCTGCCTCCTCACGGGACAGGTCGGCTTTACGGTACAGCTCCACCATCTGGTCGTGGTGGTTCTGAGCGGCCTCGGCGAGTTCGGTCACCTTGGCATGCAGATCGGAGGCCATCTTCCGGTGTTCCTTTGCCTGGGTGAGTTTGGTCTTCACCTCTTTGTTCTGCTCGAGCTCCGCCTCCTGCCCCCGCACCGATTCTTTCATCTGTTTGATCTTTTCGATCAGTTCCCGTTCTTGGTCGACCGTGAAGACCTCGGTCTGCTGTTTGAAGTCCAGGTACTCGATCTGTTTCTGGAGTTCCTTGATTCCACGTGCTTTAACGGTCCCGTGCTGTCTCTTGAATACCTCTACGTCCTCGAACAGCACGTTCGCCTGATTGTTCAGATCGTTGCGCTTTTCTTTCAGTTCTTGGACTTCGACATTGATCCGATCCCGTTCTTCCTTGTGTTTTTTTGCCTCCTCAACGTGTTCCCGGGTCCGGTTGTTGAGAGTATTGCGGTCTGCGGCGAACTTACTGGCCTGCGCATTTAATTCGTTTCTTCTGGTTTTGTGTTGTTCTGATTCTTCCAGAATTTTTTTTCTCTTCTCAATCAGCTCGTTCAACATACGTTACCAATCCTCATCTGTTCGCCAATGGCCGTGCGGTACGGTTGAAACAACCACCAGGAAAAATAGAATCGCAATTCCCCGAAGGCTGAAGAAGAGAGATCAATATGCCTGGGATTGTTTTCATGTAGCGGTGCGTGTTCATCAACTCCGTACAGGTGAAGGCTGTGCGACCTTCACATACCGGCCCTCTTCGATAAGAGGAGACGACAGTTGTCTTATATTTAAAGATCCTGTGGAATCTTAAGGATTTCGCCGTAAGGTGGGAGCATATCGTGTAGATGACCGTCGATCTAGCAGTGAACGGATGCTGGGACCCGGTCTTCTTCGTTCCCTCTTCTTATCTTAAAAGACACACGAAGTAAAAACAGTATATCGGTAGCGAAAAAAGGTGAATTAGAGAATGGTATCGATCAGACTGCCGCTGCGTGCGTCAGGAGTTGTCCTTTTGGGTGCCGCCGGAGTCCGGGCTTCCACCTTTCTTGATTCGGTGTGTCCCCCGCCCAGGATCTGTGCGCTGCGCACCCCGGTCATGATGGCCAGGACCCGCACCTTTCCCTCAAATTCGTTCTTGATGCGTGCCCCCCAGATCACATCTGCATGGGGATCGAGTTCGTACGTGAGGGAGCTGGCGATCTCTTCCGCATCCTGCAGGGTTAGGTCGTTGCCACCGGAGATGTGGATAAGACTGCCGGTTGCACCGCGATAATCGATATCCAGCAGGGGATGGTTGAGACATTCGTGAACGACGCTCTCGGCCTTGTTCTGCTGTTTGCTCTCTCCTACCAGCATGACCGCTACCCCACCCTTGCTCATGATCGCCCGCACGTCTGCATAGTCCAGCTGGATGAGCGAGGGTTCGGTTATCGTCTCGCTGATACCTTTGACCGTCTCTGCGATCAACTGGTCCATGACAGAGAATGCCTGTCCGATGGGAAGGTTGGGTACGTAACTGAGCAGCCGGTTGTTATCCAGTACAATGACGGAATCTGCGGAGTGAGAAAGTGCTTCGAGACCATCCTCGGCCTTTAATAAACGGGCCTTTTCGACCTGGAAGGGATAGCTGACCATACCGACCACGATGGCCCCCTGATCCTTGGCGATCTGGGCCACGACCGGTGCGGAACCGGTACCGGTACCGCCGCCCATACCTGCGGTGATAAAGACCAGATCGGCTCCATCCAGAAGACTCTCCAGAGTCGGCCGGGCCATTTCCGCGGCACGCTTTCCGATGTCGGGATATCCCCCGGCACCGAGCCCCTTGGTCAGTGATTTTCCGATCAGGACACGTTTATCGGCCTGGATCATGTCCAGGTGCTGTTTGTCCGTGTTGACTGCGATGGTTTCTGCACCGGTTATGCCCATGTGAAACAGGCGGTTGATAGTGTTGTTACCGGCACCACCACAACCCACAATCACAATCCTCGGGTTCCCGAGGAAGTCGTCATCTCCTTCAATTGGTTTTGCAGGTTTTTCGATTTCTGCATTTTTAACGGCTTCGTCAATGATACTTTGCATACGTACCCTCCTACACATTGAGAGAGATCTGTTCCCTCTCTTTCAATATCTGGTTTGCATGTTTCTGGATGAGCTCCCGGACGGCGTACCGAACTGCTTCCGATACGGTGGGAAACTCACCTGCCTCCACCAGTTTCTCCAGCATATCTGCCTGCTGACGTGGCAATCTGATTGTGATGCGCTCCATTTTTTGTTCCACTGATATCAGACATTTGTCTGCCATATGTATGACGCTTGTCATACAGATGACATACTTACATCTGACATATCAGATAAATGTAGAAATATGTATGAAGTTATAAAAACTTTCTTATTTAAGATTGAAATCGGTCACAATCCTTTTATTTCGCGCCGATCCACCTAAGGAGAAAAGGGTCATCGGTGTGCGGGAATCAACGCCGGAAAAGGTCATTCATGGTGGAAACAGGAAATATCTAGAAAAAAAATTGGGCATTTCCCTTCTTGATTTCAGTGCAAGCCTGAATCCTTTTCCACCTGCGATCTCCTGGTCGCCGGAGGAGATTTCTCTCACATCATACCCCGATGACTCCTATGGACAGCTCAAAGAGGCGATCGGCGCGGTTTTCCGGCGTGAACCGGAAGAGATTGCAGTGGGAAACGGCTCCATTGAACTGATCCGAACTTTTTGTTCCTGTGTCCTAAAACCAGGTGACCGGTTTGCCCTCGAAGTCCCCACCTTTGGTGAGTACCAGTACTCCGCCCGCCTGGCGGGTGCCGAATGCACAACTCTTCCGTCCACCGCAAAAGTGCGGTTCCTGTGTAACCCGAACAACCCCACCGGCCGGCTCATCAGTCGGCAGCAGGTCCTGGAGATTCAGGGCTCACTCCCACAAGGCGGATATCTGTTTCTGGATGAGGCGTTTATCGAACTTGCGGATCCCGCGCAGAGTCTGGTGGATAGCCGGGTTCCTGGGCTCTTTCTCGCGCGTTCTCTCACCAAGTCTTTTGCGGTTCCAGGAATACGATTCGGTTACGGATTTGGATCACCAGATCTCGTTTGTCGGATGGAGGCCGTGCGCCTCCCCTGGAGCATAAATGCGTACGCGGAATCGTTTGCCCTGCAGGCATTCCGGCAGTATGCTCTCCTGGAACAGTCCAGAACGGCGATTACCCGGGAGCGAACCTGGCTCCTCACCCGGTTCCGCAGGTTGGGAATTACCACCGATCCCAGTCATACGAACTTCTTGCTGCTCCATCTTTCTTATCCTGTCAACACCCTGATTTCCAATCTGCTCTCCCGCGGAATCTTGGTGCGGGACTGTGCATCCTTCGGGCTTCCTGCGGCGATTCGGGTCGCAGTGCGAACCCGTGAAGAAAATGAGGCGCTAGTGGAGGCGCTTGAAACGTGCTTGCCCTGATCATGGGGGGCGGCGAAGGGTCCCGACTCGGGCTTGGTGAGAAACCACTGGTGACGGTACAGGGCAAACCGATGATCGGTTCGGTCATAGAGGCATTCAACCAGGCCGGCCACGAGGTCCTGGTGGTTCTCACCCCCCGCACCCCCTATACAGCGAACTGGTGTCGAACTCAAGGTGTACCTACCCTTACTACTAAAGGGAAAGGATATGTCGAGGATCTGGTGGAGGCAGTGAGGGAGCTGGAGGAGAAAAATCCCCTCTTTACCTCCGTTTCCGATCTCCCCTGTCTGCGCCCCGCCACTCTCCGCCAGATCCACGCCCTCTACCAGGCGTCAATAAAGCCCGCGTGCTCCACGTGGGTACCGGTGGAGATCCTGCAGGAAACGGGATTATCCTGTCATTACCCTGATTCTGTGGATGGGGTCCTGGCCTGCCCGGCGGGTGTAAATATTGTAATGGGAAGCCAAATCCAGAAAGAACAGGAAGAAGACCGGTTTGTCCTGTCCGAACTGGACCTCGCCCTTCACGTGAATACCCGGTCCGATCTGGCCATCGCAAGAGCACTCTGCCCCCAAATCAGATCCTCCTGAAAAGGCAATTTTCTGGACAGAAATTCAGAAAGAGATTCATTTCGAGCGAAGTCATATAAATGTTCATCGCCGAATGTATGGTTATGCAGGTATCCCATGAGATAGAGCTAGAGGGACATATCATCGATTCTGGGATCATGACCCGTATCTTCGATAAAATAATGGATATGGGGGGAAATTTTGAAATCCTCGAGTTCGAAGTAGGGAAAAAGAAAACCGATCCCAGCTATTCTCACCTGCGTGTATGCGCCGAAGACAGCCACACACTCTCCCTCATTCTGACCGAGCTGTACCGTCTCGGAGCAAGAGATCTAGAGATCGCAGACGTGCGCCTCGTCCCGGCAGAGGGCGACCGGGTGGTGCCAAAAGGTTTCTACTCCACCACCAATCACACCACTTTCGTGAAGTTTGAGGGAGCGTGGCTTTCAGTAGAGGATATGAAGATGGATTCTCTCATCGTGGTTGATCTACAGATAAAACGGGCGTTCTGCCGGACCCTTTCCAAGATAAAGTGCGGGGACCTGGTGGTCATCGGGGAGGCCGGAGTGAGGGTGGTACCTCCGGAACGACCCCGGGAGCAGAGCACATTTGAGTTCATGCACGGAACTGTCTCCTCCGAACGTCCTAGCGAGACTATTATTGCACAGATCGCTCGGGAGATTATCGACTTGAAACGCCGCGGGGGAAAGATCGCGCTAGTGGGTGGACCAGCCATAATCCACACCGGAGCCGCCGACGCAGTTGCGGAGATCATCCGCAAGGGGTACATTGATGTACTCTTCGCCGGGAACGCGCTGGCCACGCACGACATCGAGTACAATCTGTTGGGGACGTCCCTGGGAATGGACATCGCGACAGGCAAACCGGTGAGCGGCGGACATCGCCATCATATCATCGCCATCAGTGAGGTGATGCGGGCCTGCTCCATCCGCAACGCAGTTGAACAGGGCATCATCACCGGTGGAATCATGTATGAATGTGTGAAAAACGGAATTCCCTTCGTCCTGGCCGGGTCCATCCGCGATGATGGCCCGCTGCCCGACGTGATCACGGATTCGGTCCAAGCGCAGGACGCGATCCGGCAGCACCTGAAAGGCTGCGGGATGGTGCTGATGGTGGCAACACTCTTGCACTCGATCGCGGTGGGGAACTGCCTCCCCTCCTACGTGAAAACGATCTGTGTGGACATCAACCCCTCCGCGGTGACCAAGCTGATGGACCGGGGGACGATGCAGGCAATCGGGGTCGTAAGCGATGCTGGAACGTTTTTCCCGCTCCTGGCAAAACAGCTGGAGATCCAGTCCCATCTCCTCTAACGGGTGAGGGGAAGGGAGTAGGACATCTCATTCTCCAGTACATACCGCCATTCCTCTTTGCACCCGCATTTCACCTGCAGCAGTGCATCGATCAGGCTATGGTCACCGGTGAGGGAATAGGTCCGAATCCCGTCAACCAGTTCCGGGTCACAGGCACCGCAGTTGTGAGGCCCCCGTGGTGTTCCGCCTCCCACCGGATCACAGCTGATCGGCCTGTCCAGCGCGGAAAGGACAGAGAGTACGCTCCACAGGTACGGGGGACGGTAGGCACCATTGCGCCAGAGCCATTCAACCGGTGTGGAGCTCTGCACCGTGCACAGGTTCAGGGAGATGAGATCCGACCATCGCCATGCTTCCTGGGCCGAGGTGATCATGTCCTGGATGGCCTCCTGCTCGGTGAGGAATGGCGGTTTCATGAGCAGGTAGGTCTTTACTCCTGCCCCCGCCCGGTGCGCCCGTTCGGCCCCCCCGATGAAATCCGAGGTGGTCAGACCCTTCCGGATGCTCTTCTCTCGGATGAAGTCGTGGGTGGTCTCCAGACCCATCGCCAGATAGAGGGGGATTTCCTCCATTCCTGTGTCCGCGGTCTCACGAAGGATGGATACTCTTTCCTCTTCGACGTATTCGGGCCGCGTCTCCAGGATCACGACCTTTCCGCGGAACGCCCGGATCACCTCCTGTTGTGTGTCGGGAGGCACTTCCTGCGGGTCAAGAAAACTCCCTGAGGTAAAGATCTTAACCAGCGAATAGTCATCCAGGTTGAATTCTCTCTTTATCCAGGAGATCTGGGCTCGGATTTTCCGGTCCAGAAACGCGGGGTCGCGATTTCCGTAGCGAACATGAGTATAACCACACATCAGGCATGATCCCCACGTACAGCCCCCGCTACGAAGAATGATCGTCAGGCACTTCCGTTCCTGACCCTTATATGAATCGATCCCTGCCCAACAGGCGGCAGGTTTCTCATATTCTTCAAATACCATCAGTCGCATATCTATTGCTATTATGATTATGAAAAAGGTCGCCCTGCTGCTGGCATGCAGTGTACTCCTGGTCGGAGGGGCGAGTGCGTATATCATCACCCTCTCCGCACCCAAAACGATCTACGTCGGAGAGACCCTGAATGTCAATGGAACGAGCACCCTGCCCGCGGGATACTCAACGGAACTGACCCTGACCAAGGTTGGGTCGTCGAAGATCCTCTCCCAAAAACAGATCATCATCCAGGGAGATGGATCATTCTCCCTCTCCTTTAACACCAGCACTCTGGAAGGAGGTACCTATAGACTGGAAGTGCCCTATAACAGTACTTACGGATCCTCCTCCATCTGGTGGCTGTTCTTTACGGTGATCGACCGGCGGAGCGAGCTGGTCATCAGCTCGCCTCTGACTCAGACCTTTGATGGAACCCTTGAGATAGCTGGTTCTATCTCCACCGTGAACGACAAAGGGTTGAAAGCGCAGGTCGATCGGGATGGGACCACGGTCTTTGGCCCGGAATATATCGCTACTACGCAGAACGGGGTGTTTGATATCTCCGTACCCATCGAATCGGGAGGCATCTACTTGGTCACCCTGACCGACAGCGCCAACTACCCCTGGTTTATTCGCTATACCGTACTTACTTCCACTCCGACTCCGGTAGCTACCACTACCACCAGCGAACCTGAACCTGCAGTCTACCAGGTTTCAGGTATGGCTTCGCGGACCCAACCGGCCTATTTCCAGGTAGATACCAATCCCGGAGAGGTCCAGGTGGTCACCTCTGCGGGAGTCGATTGGGTAATCGAATATATCAACGAATCGGGCGCCACGAACCGGGTGAATACCCGGGGAACCGCCGCTGAGGAGGTGCGATTCATGGCCAGCGGAGGGATGGTCTATTTCAAGATCTACCCCGATCAGTTTGGAGGCCAGGAAAGCATCACCCTTACCGTGGAGAATGCGCAGAGTGCGACTCCCTGTCCCACCTGCCCGGCTCTGTTCGGAGACGCGGCCACCACACCAGCCACCCCTCTCCCCTTGTTCCTTGCCCTCGGAGCGCTGGCGATGCTCGTGATCGCCAATAGGAGATCATAACAACCTATTTTTTCTGTCCCGCAAAAGTACTGTGGAGAGCCGGGGTAGTCTAGTCCGGAAAGGCGGTGGCCTTGAAAGCCACTGGTGCTTCGCACCTCAGGAGTTCAAATCTCCTTCCCGGCGTTTCATCCATCTTCCGAAGAACAGGAGTGCTTTCAACCATGTGTATCGCGGTTCCCGCCGAAGTCATTGAAATAAAAGACGGAAATATCGGGCTGGTCGACTACGGCGACCTCCGCCAGGAAGTGCGCCTGGATCTGGTGGACGTGCAGGTCGGCGAGTTCGTATTGGTCCATGTCGGTTTTGCCATCCAGAAGCTCTCCCGGGAGGAGGGATTGGAGACCCGGGAGCTCTTCAAACAGGTATATGCCGCCATGGAGGAATGATGCACGAATACAGCATTGCCTACGATATCTACATGACGGCTCGGCGGGCTGCCCTCGAACATCAGGCGCAGCGGGTGCTCCGGGTGCAGGTGGACATGGGTGAGCTCGCCATGGCCAATCCAGAGCAGGTAACATTTTTATTTACCGCGATCACCGAGGAGGATCCCCTGTTCGAAAGAACAGAACTCGCCTGCCGGGCGGTTCCTCCCGCGGTGCGCTGTGCCTGTGGGTACGAGGGACCTGAACTGTACGTCTGTCCGACATGCGGAACTCTTCCTGACCTCGTTCGGGGCCGGGAGATCGTAGTCACTAATATCGAGATCGAGGTCGGCGAGGGATGAAGATCGGGATGATGCATGGTGCCGGCGGAGAGGTGATGGGGGACCTCCTGAGAAAGCTGCTCTCGCATTACACTTCTTCCTGCGTGGGAGGGATCGGCCTTGAAGCGATGGATGATGGTGCGGTTATTCCCATCGGGAATCATAATGTAGTCTTCACCACTGATAGCCACATTGTCCGCCCCATCTTTTTTCCTGGCGGGGATATCGGAAGGATCTCCATCTGCGGGACAGTGAATGATCTCGCGATGATGGGGGGGCGACCCCTAGCGCTCTCCTGTGGGATGGTCATCGAAGAAGGCTTTGATGTGGAAGTTCTCGAACGCATCGTCCGATCCATGGATGAATCGCTGGTTGAGGCAGGGGCCAGCCTAGTCACCGGTGATACCAAGGTGATGGAGCGGGGTAGTCTTGACGGGATCGTGATAAACACCGCAGGAATCGGGATCGCAGAGGTCATCGTCCGGGATAATGGGCTGAAGGCTGGAGATCGGATCGTCGTCAGCGGAACACTTGGAGATCATGGCCTCTCCATTCTCACCTTCCGCGAGGGATTTGAGCTGGGCGAACAGATACGCTCCGATGTTGCTCCCCTCTGGGGTCTCGTGGAGACCGCACTCCGCAGCGGGAAGATCCATGCAATGAAGGATCCCACCCGGGGTGGATTTGCCAGCGCGATCAACGAGATGGCAAGAAAGAGCGGGAAACGGGTGATCATTGAGGAAGAATACCTCCCCATCCGTAAGAGCGTGCGTAGTGCGGCAGATATGTTGGGTATCGATCCCCTGGAGGTCGCGAACGAAGGGAAGGCCATATTCGGAGTTGCTCCTGAAGATGCTGACGCAGTGCTCGCCGCAATCCGCTCCCATCGCTACGGAAAGGATGCGGCGATCGTCGGCACTGTTTCCGAAGGAACGGACGTCATCATGCGCACCAGAATAGGAGGAGAACGCTTCATCGAGCCTCCGATCGGTGATCCGGTCCCCCGGGTATGCTAGATCTGGTTCTGAAAAATGTACAGCTCCCTGACGGGAGCAGAAAGGACATTGCGGTAGAGCAGGGCACCGTGAAACGCCTCGGCTCCGGAGGCAGGGGAGATGTAACCATCGATTGCACTTCCTATATATGCGTCCCCGGTGCGGTCGACATGCACGTCCATATGCGGGGGGGACAGGAATCGTACAAGGAAGACTGGCAGACCGGAAGCAGGAGTGCCCTCGCCGGAGGTGTCACTCTGGTGGTGGACCAGCCCAACACCCTCCCCCCAATCACGACCGTAGAACGCTTCCAGGATCGGGTGGCAGAAGCGAAACAGAATTCCTACTGCCATTTCGGGATCAATGCGGGAGCCACTGCAGGAGCTGATTTCGGGAAACTGTGGAGCGCAGGGCCTCTTGCCTTTGGGGAGATTTTCCTCGCGCCCTCAACCCAGGGGAATACGATTTCTCTGGGGATCCTGCAGGCAACCCTTGCGGCGATACGTCCCCTTCAGGCATTGTGTACTCTGCATGCAGAAGGATCGCCCTCACAACCTCCCCAGGATTTGCGGGAGCATGATCGGGAACGTTCTATCCAGAAGGAGGAACAGATGGTGCAGAAAATCTGTGCCCTGGCTCGCGGTGGGGATCACCTGCACTTCTGCCATCTTTCCGGACCGCGGGGAATTGATGCGGTCGCGGCGGCCACCCTTGAGGTAACCCCCCATCACCTCTTTCTTTCACTGGAGGACTTTGCACCACTGGATGCACGGGGAAAGGTGAATCCCCCCCTTCGCAGTGATGCGGTCCGGCGGATGCTCTGGTCCCGATGGGATCGCATCGATGTGCTCGCCTCCGACCACGCCCCCCACACCCTCTCTGAAAAAGTAGCCTCTTTCCCTTCTGCCCCCGCCGGTCTTCCTGGTGTGGAAACGATGCTGCCTCTCCTTCTCGCAGCGGTTCTGGATAAGAAAATCACCCTTACCTCGCTAATCGAGAAGACTTCCCTGTCTCCTTCCCGGATTCTGGGTATCACTCCTCCGGGATTTGTGCCCGGGAGCAGAGCGGATTTTGCCCTCTACCCCCGGGAAAAAACCCTTATTTCTGCCGATATGCTGCACAGCCGCTGCGGCTGGACTCCGTATGAAGGGAGAGAGGCAGTCTTTCCAGACTATGTATTCATGGATGGTACCTGTGCCTATGCAGAAGGAGACTTTTCCGAGAGAAGGGGCCGCTGGTACGGTGGAAGAGGTTATAAGGAAATGGATCCCATATAGTTTCGTGCCGATATAGCACAATCATAGGTCCCCGGGTGATATCGGTGAAAACCTTGCATGATCCACGGGACAACCCGGTTGTGCGACAGGCACTGCCCGGCATGAGGGCGTTAAACCGGTGATGGACGGCCAAAGCCACAGATGATCGCGGTTTGTTACAGCTGGGCAACACTTCTTCCGTGAGATCTATGCACACTGTACAGGAGGCCATTACCGAGCATCCGGATGGAACGGTCATCGCGGTACTGGTTACCCCCGGCGCGAAGAAAAGTTGTCTCTTTTCCTCCTACCATCAATGGAGAAACGCTCTGGAATGTGAGATCCAGGCACCGGCCCAAACGGGAAAAGCGAACCGGGAGCTGATCCAGAGGTGTGCGGATAGGTTTTCCATTCCTGCAAAATCAATCTCCATTCTCACCGGAGAGCGATCGAGCCGGAAATTGATTCTGATCCGAGGAATATCGCGAGAATTGGTCCTGGATATGATCGGCGAACAGAAGGAACGTTAATCCTCCCGATTCTGACATCATCCGTCTTTCTGCGATATGGT
>JAJRCO010000333.1 GCA_028678905.1 Methanomicrobiales archaeon | reverse complement strand
TCCGCACTCTGGAAACAGCGCAAGAGCGGAACGCACTTCGTCGCTCGTCATGAAGCCGCTGATGCCGATGTACTTATTCATCTACTTGCAAGCTCAGCAATGCGCTTGTACTCGTCTGCAAATTCGGTAGCGCTCGTGCCGCCGATGCGCTTCCATTCTTCCGCCTTACTGCGCAGCTCTTCGAGGATCATCCTGCGTACGCGCGCGGCGTCTTCCGAAAGAGGCTTCTTCCTTGCCTGCGCATCGGCAAGGCAGGCGCCGCACTTGGTCACCAGCGGGTTACCATCTGCGCCCGTGCCACCTATAAGGTCTTCTACCTTGTGGCCGCAGGACATCTCCTTGTCAGCGAGTCGACGGAGGTCCGATAGGATGACCTGGACCTCCGGATCTGGCGTAGAGCAGCCGACGCGAGGGCTGCCGGCGCCAACCGCGTGGAGAGCCTCGTGAGCTTCGGTGACGGCCTCGTGGAGCGGGTGTCCAGGCCCAGCCTGCTCCTCCCAAACGTGCATGGCATCGTGCGCACGATCTACCGCGTCAGCCAGTTGCGCTCGCGTATACGCCGTCTCCGTTGGCCGGGTGGCCATTGCAGCATCCCAGCCTTCGTTCCAGCCGAAGAACTCGTCGTCGCCATCCTGAAACGGGTTCGTGGCGTCCCTGATCTTGTCTTCTCGACGTTTCATCACTTCAAATCCTCATGGTCAAGCGCCACCGGCGCAAATACTAGCTCGCCTGGCAGCTCCGAGGTGACCAGCGCCGACTGCGCACCACCACCGGTCCTGCGCTCACACTCTTCCATCCAAATGGTAACATTTTCTCCGGAAAAGTTAAGAGCCTTTTGAAGGCAAAATTTCGACACAGAAAAACTCGGCAGGCTACCCTCTGCGTCGACGAATTCTTCTGCGGGCTCTCCGTCAATGCTTTTGGCGCGCAGATAAAATCCTCCGCCAGTAGGCACCATGCGAATGCGCTCCTGAAACGGGTTACAGCACAGGACGGACCTGAGAGCCTCCTGAGCCTTCTCCTTCGAGAACATGACCGAATGCCCGGACCTGGCGTCAAAGATTGCCTCAATGTCAGGATATGGGCCGGCAATTGTTGTAGTGGAGTACGACACGCCACCGCTCTTCACGTGGAACCTGGCACCGTCAACGGCAACGCTAGCATCCTTGCCGATGTACTTTACAATGTGTTCAACTGCTCTTGGTGGAACGATTGTTGTAGTGCCAATGTCAAAATCGACGCCAACTCTTGCAAAAACCTTTCCCTCCGTAGCCAGCATCCTATGTCCTCTGTGGTCGGATGCGAAGCGCAGGCCGAGGTACGTGGCCCTGGAGTCGTCCCTCCCCATGAGAGGCACTAGCCTTCGTATGGATGCTTGCCAAGCCGTACTGTCGACCTGAATCC
>JAJRCO010000224.1 GCA_028678905.1 Methanomicrobiales archaeon | reverse complement strand
GTACCTGATGACTCAGAACGGTGGCCTTGGGATGTCTCGCGCAACCGGGGCCATCGGCATTCAGGTCGAAGGACATACAGTCCCTCGGCAGCGCCATCAGGTACCATCCCCCAGCGCGGCGTCACCCGTTGGACCCATGCGCGCCCGATACGGGCGGCGGCGAGCCGGGTCAACGCCCGGTCGTCTTCCGCGCCCCTCACCCACGCCACGAAACTCGATTGCTTTCGCGACCGATCAGAATCGGCTGGCGCCATCACTTGAGCCGGAGCCACTCGCCCTTACGCACTCCTCGATTCTGGGCCTCATGTGACGAGGACTGGGACGCGTCCGACCCGCAGGCTCTTCCGGTTTTCGTGCGGGTCGCATTTTTCCACTTGACACGCTCGTTGGAGGGGACTCGATGCGTGTCGGCGCCCCCTGGCTGAGGCTGGCCCTGCGGCCCGCGCGGACGCGCTGACGGACGGCGGGGCGCCACGACGGCGAAAATCATCGCTCGTCCGGAATCGCGCGTCCTGGCCGCTCCCGGGTGGCTCCGAAAACGGGGTGTAGAGTCGCCTCAAGGGGGCCTGCCATGGACACCCACTCACCAGATTTTCCCGTCACGTCGCCAGATATCCCCGTCACGCCGGAGCGGATCGCGGAGCTGGATCGTCTGGGCGACGAGATCGCCGAGCTGTCGGCGCACCTCGAGGCCGCCACGGCTCGCCTGCTCGACCTGATCCGCGACTTCGACCGCCGCGGGGGCTGGAACGGAGGGTTCCGCTCCTGCGCCCACTGGTTGAGCTGGCGGGTGGGCCTGGACCTGGGGGCGGCACGGGAGAAGGTCCGGGTGGCGCGCGCCCTGGGGACGCTGCCGCGGCTGGCCCAGGCTCTGGCCCGGGGCGAGCTGTCGTACGCCAAGGTGCGCGCCCTCACGCGGGTGGCGACGCCGGAGACGGAGGAGCGGCTGCTGGGGGTGGGGCGGGCCGGCACGGCCGGGCCTGAGCTCCCTCATCGCCACTGGAGTACGTGCCTGTGTGGTCCCTGTCAGGGCTTGAAGGCCAGCTCTTCGGCCACATTGGCTGGAGGGGTGGGTCGCCTGCTCCATTGACATCGCCCGCGATCGGCCGTATGTCTCATGCAATTGTCGCGGACCGATCATCGGCTCGCGCCGGCAAAGGGTGACACGGCGGGCGGAGCGCAGGTTCCGGAGGGGAAAATGGCATCTCGGTACTCGCTTCCAGAAAGGTGGCACCGGCAGACCGACGTGGTGATCGTCGGCTACGGAGGAGCCGGAGCGGCAGCGGCGATCACCGCGCACGATGCGGGAGCGGCGGT
>JAJRCO010000250.1 GCA_028678905.1 Methanomicrobiales archaeon | reverse complement strand
GATACGGCAAACACTCCTAGTGTAGGATAGAGAATCAGGCAAATTCTTTTTTTAAAAAAAACAATCGAAATAGCAGGAAACGACAAGAGGCCGAGAAAGAAACTATTTATTCGTATTTATGTATGTATGTATTTAACAAGGAGGTCTCTAATGCTGTATTATGTAATATTCAAGAATGATGTGTGCGATATCATCCTGGAGACATTTTCTTCACGCGATGCTGCAGATCGTTTCACAGAGACAATGAAATTCTGGTTCTCAAAACCCCTTCAAATCATCGAGCTCACCCGAAACAGGAAAGTGATCAAATCTCCCGCCGACAGACCCACCTGACCCATTTTTCTAAGGAGTACTTTTTCTCCTCCAGTTCTGGTACCCTGTAACTCAGGGGATACCATGCCAGAGGTAAATCTTTTTGAATCTATCAAGAAACATGTCTGCAAGTGTGCATTCAACCTTGCTCTCACCTCAAATGGAGAGGTACTCCTGAAAATGCCGATGCGGGAGTACCATGTATCCGAAATGTGTATACAAAAGCCCGTCAGAATGGCCTTTCCATTTCGCAAGGCCGCCTACACCATCGCGGTGGCACGTGTCGTGGAAGCGATGCGACTCCGCGGATGGGTGTGAATCCCCCGCCATATTTTTATAATAAGAGTGAACATGCGGAGTTGCCTGGAGGTGCAAGAAATGGAAAAAACCAGTATATCACCCGCAGTATGTGCAATGCCTGATGAGGAACACAACAACCTGCACATCGAGATTGAACTGCCCGGGGTTAATAAGGAGGATATTGTCCTCTCTATGCACGAGGACAGCTTCATGATTCGGGCAAAAAGAAACAATATTGAGTACGTGGGGTCCTTCGCCCTCTGCTGCCCGGTCGATTACGAGGAGGCAATATCACACTTCCACAACGGGCTTCTCTCTATCGATGTCCCCTACCAAAAACCCCAGATACGGGGGAAGAGAATTCGCATAGAATAATCCTATTCTTTTTCTTGATTCTCTTGTCCTCTGAATGCGTGGATACTACTTTTCACAAGCATGTATCGGACAGGCAATTCTACTGCAAGAGAATATCTCCCATCGCTTACCGGTAAACCATCGGGACAATTTCGAAAAAGATGGGAATCTAGCATATGTTTTATTCGAATGATTCAGGACCGTTGTCAGGATTTTGTTTTCACCAAAGAGATGGAGTATTGCCAATGGATCTTTCTTTTTTTTCCGATTACTTCCTCTCCCTTCCCGGTAGGGTATCTCCATCGAATCGGCGATATCCTTTTATCTTTACACACCTTTTGTCGAAGCGATTGGAGGTATTTCATGGCCCGATGGATGTGCACGGTATGTGGTTATATATATGATGAAGAGAAGGGAGAACCAAGTACCGGTACCCCCTCAAATACCCCTTTTTCTGATCTCCCGGACAAATGGACCTGTCCGGTGTGTGGTGCCGAAAAGAGTGCGTTCAGAAAACTCGATGAAAAAGATGTTCATGAGGGTGCTGAAACCACCGTTTCTGATGTGATCGTCTCCGAAATGGCTGCGTGGGGAATACAATTCGCATTCGGGATACCAGGTTCGTCCTCTCTCGGCCTGGTGAACGCGATCCGGAAGAGCGGAGCTATCAAGTATATCGCTGTTCGGCACGAAGAGAGTGCGGCGCTGGCAGCGTCGGCATACAACAAACTCACCGGGGGACTGGCGGTCTGCGTCACCATCGCCGGTCCAGGAGCCACGAACCTTTCTACCGGGCTCTATGATGCAAAAGAGGATCATGCCGCGGTTCTTTCCCTGAATGGACAGGTGGCGTTCCAGTATATCGGTCCGGGGAGGGTCCAGGAAATCGATCAGGATGCGTTCTTCCGCCCTATTGCAGTCTTTAACAATACTATCTACGACAAAAAGATGGCGATTCTGCTTCTTACCCGTGCACTCAAATCGGCCATCCTCCGGCACGGGGTGGCGCAGCTTTCGGTACCCAATAATATCCAGAAAGAGCCACTCGAAGCCCGGTACTGTCGGAAGGAGACCTGTATCCCGGATACGGATATCCTGCCAGACCGACAACTGATCCAGAAGGCGGTATCCGCGATCGAACAGGCTGAACGGCCGGTGATCTTGGCGGGATGGGGCGCCTACGGGGAAGGAGAACAGGTCCTGGAGCTCGCGAAACGGACCGGTGCGCCTATTCTGACCACTTTCCGGGCAAAGGGCATTCTCCCAGAAGCACATGAATGGGTGATCGGCATCCTGGGCAATGTTGGTTCTCCCCAGGCGCGGGTGCTTGCGAATGAAAGCGATCTCCTGATCACCTTGGGGGTGGGGTTTTCCAGATATACCGAGGTTCCGTCTGAAACACCTTTGGTTCAGGTGGATATCGACCCGATGAAATTAGGCCAAAACCCGGGGACCATTCCACTCTGGGGCAACTGCCGGAAGGTGCTGCCGGAACTGCTTTCTTCTCTGAACCAGCGTGAGACCACGACAATTGAGGAAAAGATCCGGACAATGAAAAAAGACTGGGACGCAATGCGGGACCGGGAGGCTGACGCCGATGCCGTTCCCCTCCGCCCCCCGTATATCATGAAGGTGCTTTCAGAAGCGATCCCCGAAGAAGCGGTTATTTCTGTCGATGTGGGAGAGAACCAGTGGTGGTTCGGAAGAAACTTCAGAATAAAACGACAGAAGTTTGCCATGTCCGGATACCTTGGCACTATGGCCTTCGGCCTTCCGGGGGCAATTGCGGGGAAACTTGCTTATCCAGACAAAGAGGTCTTCTGCATCACTGGTGATGGCGGGTTCTCCATGGTCATGGCCGAGTTCCTCACTGCGGTAAAATATAACCTTGCAGTAAAGGTCATCATCATGAATAATCACCAGCTGGGGATGATCCAGGTGGAACAGATGATGGAAAATTACCCCAATTTTGGGACAGATCTCCTGAACCCGGACTTTTCGCAGTATGCCGAGAACTGCGGAGGTGCCGGTATCTCTGTCCAGGAGCCCGGTACTCTGAAAGCTGCTCTGGAAAAAGCCCGAATCCTCAACACTCCCGTGATCGTGGATATCGATACTGATCCTAAAAGATTCTAAGTTTTTTTTTTACAAAAAGACTTGAAATTCCTCATAAATCCCCCACCAGTGCCCGCGTTCTGAGACAACAGAAGCTCCGCTGAATGTGATCAGAGAAATACTCGATGGTAATATGCGTCCGATTGCCTCACTGTTCCTGGGGAACCCGGATCTCGATATGATAGGATCTCACTTCCTGGATATGCACTACGAAATAATATCGATGATATCCCTCTCCAATCTGCTCTATCCAGGGGCGGGGATCGTGCGAGGTATTGATTCGGGCATCCAGGAGATCCGGCTCCAGATTGCGCATAATACGGGAGGGGGATTCTGCATCCATGACCTGGATTTTCAAGCGGGGAAAGATCAGCGTTCCATTCGTGGATTCGTTGATTGCTGCTTCTGCGGTATAGACGATCTCCCAGTATGGGAATGGTATCTCCACGCTTTCGGTGGTGCCACTGCGATTGCCGCTAAGATTGGCGAAGATAACCATCGATACCGGCCGCGGGGGGGAAGTGCTGGTCACCGCATGGAGGGATGCCGTGGGAGCAGGGGTGGAAACGAACGGTAACGCAAGACCGGGAGATCCTTCACCGGTGAGAGCAGGTTTTGCAACGAGAGCAACAATCATCACCACCCCTACGGCAATTGCCAGAAAGACCAGATCTTTTTTCTCCATTCAGATCCCCGCTTCTACCATGACGGTAACCTTCACCATATTTCCATAAAGAGTTACGTGATATGTTCCCGAACGGTACAGGATGATGATCTTCTCGGCATCGGTGCTGTAGACACGACCATATCCCTCTTCCGTGATCACCGCCATGGTTTTTGGGTCACGCACAGTGATGGTCATGAAACAATAATAGGGGTTATTCAGGTAATACGGATCCGAGGTGGTCGGAACGGTAGAATAGGCAAGGGCAAAGGGAGGTTTTACCACGTCCACGAGAAAACCCACTGAATTGTAGCGCAATTCAAAGGTCTGCTCGTAGATGGTGGAGGTGTTGAGCAGACCCCGATACTCCATGGAAGGTTTATGTGTGGCCCCCTCGGGAATGCTAGGTTTATAGGTAGGGATAACAGGGTTCGCGGCGGTCACGGTGCTGTTTCCGACAAAAATGCGTGGTGTGGGCACAGGGATGGCCCTGGTCATCAGAGTTTCATTCATCTCATTTGCAGATACTTCATCCAGAAAATGGAGCACCACCACCTCTCCATCCCAGGCCCCTCCAAGCGGTGTAACCGTGGGTAGAGAGGTTACCTCGGGAGAGGGGGCACGGGTAGTCTCCCCTTCAGCATCGGTGGATAAGGGCGATCCATAAGAAAAAGGCAGCGATCCCTGGGTGAGTGCCGGTTTGATGACCATCGCAAGTACGGCAACGATCACGACAGCCCCGATGAGATACAGAATATCCTTTTTTTCCATCGCCGTGTGTTCTCCAACCTCTGTTGTAGTTCTTAATAGAACTGACACTATTATCTATTTTGTGATATATTTCTTTTTAAAATCTCAAAAAATATAAAATTTTCCCATAAAATTTAAAAGTATATTATAAATAGTCAAAAGGAAAATTAATTTTGTATGACCGTGGGAGGGAACGTGCGTATCGAGAATGACCAGCATCGTGTCACCGATGAGGTGAGATTGATTCTGATCGGAGCCTTTGCGTTAATCGCTCTCCTGGTTACGGTGTATGCAGTGATGGCTCAGTACGACGGTATCTTCCTGGAGAGGTACTATCTGATCCCACACCTGTATATCATCCCGATTATACTCGTAGCGCTCTGGTACCCCCGGCGTGGGATGCAGGTGGTACTCCTCCTCATCGCATCGATCGCTGGGCTGACCGGGTTCATCTACCTTATCCGGCATACGTTTGACCCCATCCTGTCGCTGATGAATGCAGGAGTCGATGTCTGGATCGTGGCGGTCCTGGCCTTGAGTGTGCGTTCTCGGTTATCCGAGGCGGGAATGATGCCGGTTTCACCGGAGCCATCCACCATCGCAAAAAGGGAACCAGAAATCAATGATCGTCCCCTAGAGGGATTTCTTGAAGCGTTGAAATTACCCGACGAAGGGATTCGCCAGGAGGCGGTCCGCGCACTGGCAGATTTTTCCGATCCCTGTGCGATCAAGACTCTGATGGATGCACTGCAGGACGAAAGTAGCTCCGTGCGGGAGGAGGCGATTCGCTCTCTCGGAAAAGTTCCCCACCCTGATACAGTCCCTCCTCTCCTGGAACTATTGAAGGATGAAAACCGGTTGACCCGGGAGCAGGCGGTCGGGGCACTGGGCGGAAAAGGGGAAATAGCAGTCGGGCCCCTGCTCGGGGCGCTTGCCGATCCGGACTGGCACGTCAGGATGGGTGCTGCCATCGCCCTCCGCATCATCGGAGACGCCAGAGCCGTGGAACCGCTCATCCAGCTTCTCGCGGATGATAATAGGTTCGTACGCAGAGAGGCAGTAAAATCTCTGGGGCGGTTCGGCGACGAACGGGCCCAGCATCGTCTGCTTGACCTGAGAGCTGATCCTGATCAGACCGTCCGTATTCGTGCGGAAGTCGCCTTGATGAAGATTCATGGAAGACATTTTGCGGTGGATGAATCACATATACTTTTCGACGAGAACAAAAAGCATTGAGTTCAGCCTTTTTTAAATTTTTCACCTTAAATCTCTAATTATATTCTAATAAAGCAAAAAAATGGAAAATAAATAAAATAACAATATTTATATATTAAAAAGATAAACAAATGATTTAGTGGTATTGGAGGGATCCAATACTCACATGAGGCGTAGAAATGAGAAACATTGTTCATGACGAAGCGTTCACCGGCCTTGAGGCAGCGATTGTGCTTATTGCCTTCGTTGTCGTGGCTGCGGTGTTTTCTTATGTAGTGCTAGGTGCTGGTTTCTTCACCACTCAGAAGAGCCAGGAAGTTGTTCATTCTGGGGTATCCCAGGCAAGTTCATCCATGCAGATCGTGGGTGACGTATTTGGTCTATCAAGCGATAATACCAATGTCACCACAGTTCGTTACTCCATCCAGATCACTGCTGGAGGATCATCTATCGATATGTCCAAGGTTCAGATGACCTGGTCCACTACCTCCACCGTTGAGAATATCAATCCAGTGTCTAATCTGAGTGTTGACGATACAACACCCGGTACTGGAGCGTGGAGTATCGGAGAGCGCAAATTCGGTAACACCGACAACCTCCTCGAACCTGGGGAGATAATGACCATCTACGTGCAGCCCACTAATGGAATTGGATCGAACACCAAGTTTGATCTCGAGATTAAGCCGTCTATCGGTGCATCTCTCAGTCTTACCCGAACAATCCCAGCCGGTGTCAACGCGGTGAACAAGCTCTACTGATGAGCTAATCTAAAATCTAACTTCTTTTTAAAAAGTTTTAGAAATGAACGATCTCTCCTACAGATCGATCTTTCATGAAAACTTTAGATTAATTTAATTAAAAATTCATTTTGAATTAATACCGCCTAATGGAAAAATAATGGAGATTTATTAATATTTTTCAAATTAACAAAATTTAAATTAATT
>JAJRCO010000213.1 GCA_028678905.1 Methanomicrobiales archaeon | reverse complement strand
TCGGAATGAATCGGAATTTGCATTAACCTGGATTTCGAAGTTTACGTTTAGGTTTTCAGATCAACCCGCTTAGCTCGCAGCACGGAGGCCGCCACGCGGCCGACCTCGGAATCCAGGATCCGCGTTCAGAGCCGCAACCGTGATGGAGCGGGCAAAACAGTCTACTCTGCCAGCTCTCTCACGGTTGCGGCTCTGAATGTTAGGGCGAATGGCTGTCATTTTTTTTCGAACTGCCGGATGGCTTTTTCTTGCAGCTGCTTAAAAACTCACGCAAGACTCGAACCGTACGCGGAAGGTCCGCCTTCGATACCAGGATATGGTCGCGTTTGAGGGAGGAGATAGGAACGGCGCTGATGTTCGCTTCCGTCAGAACAGATCCGATGGCAGCCATATAGCCTTTCGCCGCGAACGAAAGCTTGACGTCAAAAGTGATGACTTTCAGCGGGCCATTCACTTCATACTTCTCGAACATATTCTGCATTCTCATCCATTTGCGGCGGGTAATAATCATCGTGATAGTTTTCGGCTCTTGAATCACAACGGCGAATCGCGTCGTCGCCGAACGGAACCATTCGCCCGGAATCGCTTTAATATTGGAGGGTAAGTAGACGACGACGAAGTCTTCAGGAAATATGACCAGATTAGTTCGGATCAGCAGTTTTCTAAGATCTGCAGAAATTGCCGGCATAGTTCTCCTCGTGGGGGCTGATAAAAAACATAATAACACTGGTCTCCAGGCGCGAAAAGCCAAAATCCGATAGGGTTTTCCCCCGTTGAATATTTCTTTTCGCCCGCCCTGATCGGAACTGCCAGCGTGTTCTCCGCGGGAGGGACCGGACAGCTGAATTCGCTGTTATAGGCGCAGAATGGGTTATAGGCGCGATTAAAGTCCAGGTCATAAATTCCGGAGGTGTTTTCCGTTAAATCGATGTAGCGCCCGGCAGCGTAGGTCTCTTTCCCTGAGGTAGCATCGCGAAACGGAATGAATAAATTGGACCCGCCGCTTTCCGGAACGTCCTCAAGTCGGTAGACTTGCAGCCGGCAGTTTTGAGCTCCTACCTGAAAATCGAAATAGCCATATCGCAGGCCGCTTCGTATTTCCCCGGTGTTGGTTCCCAGTTTTATCTGCTTTGGGCTGGGATAACGATTTAACCTGGCCGAAAATCTCAAGTCGGGATTAATAGGATAGTATGCGAGCCCTTTGAATTTAGGTCTGTCTTGAGGGAGAATCGGGGAATTCCCGTCCGATTTGAAAGCCGCGTCTCTTGCCTCTCTTTCCAAAAGTATCGGATTCTGAGACGATAAACGCTTACCCGTTGAGAGGTTGTTCTCCGAGCACGCGGAT
>JAJRCO010000253.1 GCA_028678905.1 Methanomicrobiales archaeon | reverse complement strand
GCATGCCTGCGTTGTATCTTTCCCCACCCGCCTCCGCCCGAAGTCTTCCCTGTCGTAGGAGTGACACCCGGTCTCATCGGAATCATCCAGGCAACCGAGGTACTCAAGTATCTTACTGGGACCGGGGAACTGCTCACGAACCGGCTCCTGTTATGGGATGGATTGCAATCACGATTGGAGGATATCGCGGTTCGACGGAATGCTCTCTGTGATGACTGTGGAATGGAGGAACAAGGAGAAGAAACGAATGAAAATTACCATTAAATTCTTCGCCCGGTTTCGGGAGAGATTTGGTAATGAAATTGTGATCGAGGCCACCGAAAGGACAACACTTGGGGATCTGGTTCGGCAGGTTGCGATGCGAGACAGAGAGGGATATGATGCCATCTTTGATTCTAAGGGAGCATTCCGCACCTATGTGATCATAATGCAAAATGGGAGGCGGACCGAGCACGGAGAGGCCGAACACACTCCCGTCATTGAAGGGGATGTGATCGCGATATTTCCTCCAGTGGCCGGAGGATGATTTTTTTGGTGAAACCATGATCTCGATACAGCGTGAAGACGTCGATATCGGACGATTGATCCATCATGCGAAGCAGAGAGGTGTCGGTGCTCTGGTAGTATTTGACGGGATTGTCCGGGATGATGACATTCTGGAGTTGGAACTGGAAGCGTACCAGGATATCGCACAGAAAGAGCTGGAGCAGATCGCCCACGACGCCCGTGAACGATTCCATCTTCTTTCCGTTGATATTATCCATCGGATTGGGAGATTATCCGTAGGGGAAAACATACTCATCATCATCGTTAGCGCAGGTCATCGGAAGGAGGCGTATGAAGGATCACGCTTTATTCTTGAATCCATCAAATCCAAGGTTCCCATCTGGAAAAAGGAGCTGTGCCGAAATGGTGACCGCTGGGTGCCCGGGAAACGTCCATCCGATACAGGATAATATTCAGTTCAAATGATGAGATAGAGAATCGGAATGCCCCCGAAGTATTCTGATCCGGACCAGAAAGGGATGAGGGGGGCGGTATATACTTCGGGGGCATGCTCGATCGTTTGACTGAAATAGTTCCCCCACCGGAGATGCCTCCCTCTCCCCACGTGCCTGCCATCATGGTCAGAGAACAGGGGATCGAATTCAAAGCGATCCGCTCTTGATCGCCCAGAAGAAGGAAGTGGGATTAAATTACTCCTTCAAATCCAATTTTACCGCTTTATCCATGGTCTCTTTGGCATCTTTTTCGCGACCCATCTTTTCCAAGGTCTCTGCTTTGGAGAAGAGAATATCGGGATCGGAGGGATCCAGCTTGAATGCTGTATCGTAGCTTTCAAGGGCCTCCTCGTATTTACCCGATAGATCCAGGCAATTTCCTTTAAGGGTCCAGGCCATGGTATGTTTAGGATCTTTTTTGAGTACCTGCTCGATATAGTTCAGGGCTTTCTCTACATGCCCTTCGGCATACGCTTCCGCTCCTGCCTTGTACAGATAGGCGACATCATGTAAGTTATCCGGTTTTTTCATGGTGCGTCTCCACAGATTTCTCTTAAGCGAATTGCTCTCGGCTCAGGGAATAAATCACCGTTTCTTCTGTTCATTAATCAACCTTACCTGATGATACTCACTTATTTACGAGTTGGGACTTGCCCTGTCTGAAGATTCGATTTCAACGATGACGGAAGGCGAGGCAATTTGAATGGTTTCTTGGCACATCGATACATCCATCGGCATCCGCTCTCTTGATAGGGTATCTGGAGATCTATTACCGGGATAGCTCATCCTTGTTCATGGCGCATGACACGCCCATCATCGAACATACTCGAGCTCGAGTACTGAAGTGGTTGCTTTTTGTGAGATAAACGACGATTATCCTTAGTAAACAGGATTTCGATCGAAGTCCCGTGATCGGGTGCACGCAATGAATGCCATTGAAGCGAGATCCCTGACTAAACGATTCGGTACCTTTACTGCGGTGAACGACGTGAGTCTGTCGGTGCGGGAGGGAGAGATTTATGGATTTCTGGGCCCCAATGGGGCTGGTAAGACCACCACGATACGTCTCCTCACCAATGTGCTCACCCCGGATGCAGGAAGCGTACACATTAACGGTATCGATATCTTCCGTCGTCCTCTTGATGCCAAGATGCACATAGGAGTGATTCCGGAGAGCAGCACGATCTATGGCGATCTCTCCCCGGAGCAGAACTTGCACCTGAGTGGAAAAATGTACGGTATGCCCCGGGCACAACGCGCAGAACGGGCGGATAAGATACTGTCGCAGCTGGATCTGGAGGAACACCGGCACAGATACCCACCCATTTTCTTTCCTAACCGGTGAACCAGATCTGCCAGTCCACCACTAATTTTATTTGGAGTCACACAGCGGGAAGGGGTGGTTTCGATAAGAAGGTGTCCTTGTTATAGGCGATGTACAGGAGGACAAAGAGCACTACCGGTATGATGATTCCATACAACCGGCCGGACACGGTATGCCCGACCAGCAGGTTATAGAGTGCATGGATCGTGACTGCAACGGTATACAGCCCGAATAGGATCGACGGTAGAGATCGTCTCTCAAATCCATAGGTCAGGAAGATCCCGTAACCGATGATCGCAGTCAGGGACCCGTGCATGACTGAAGTGGTGATCCCGCGTACGACTGCGTAGGCGATCGCATCGGCACCCCCCAGCACGAAGCCCGTGATGTAGATATAGTTCTCCAGGATGGCAAAACCGAATCCCGAAGCCATGGCGAGCACCAGTAGCTCGCGGGAGTACCGGTGTTTGAAGGCCATCAGCAGCACGAAGAGCGGCAGGGCCTTTATCAGTTCCTCGGTCACCGGAGCGATCGTTACATCGGGAAGCACCGACGACCCCGCGAACGCCAGAAAGAGCCCGCTGTTGACATAATAGGCGATCACGGCCGCTGAGAGACCCCAGATCAGGAATGCAAGGATCCGCCGCTGCCCACCCTCCAGAAAGACCAGCAGGAAGAAGAGCGGCAGCGACGCTGCCAGATAAAATTCGAGGATCATGCCCTTCCCTCCGTCGTATAACCATAGAATCCGAGTGCAAAGAGGGAGAACGCGATCGCGGCAAGTGCGCCGGCGGCGTGCGTGACCCACGGGGGATTGACGAGGGTGGAGGTGAGAGAGTTGAAGAGATGTGCAAGGACGAAGGCAACGATCGCGGCAAACAGGGGCGGATGTCGGTACACCGAGCGAAGCAGGGCTTCGGAGAGTAGCACAGTGGCCAGCACGAACATGATCAGGGTGGTGATGGTCTTTGCGTTCACGCCCGACAGGATGACAGGCCAGAAACCGAACACCAGAAGGGGCACCGCAACCGACACCGCCACCCACCCTGACAAATGTCCCCGTGCCTGCCCTTCCAGGATCCCTGCGGTGAGGAAGAAGAAGGCTCCCGCGAACCCGAGATCTGCGACGGTGGGATAGTTCAGCCCTTCGCCGATCACCATGAGGTAGGCATACCAGAATCCGTTCGCAAGTGTCCAGGTCGCACCGGCAAATGTCCCGTGGGCAACGAACAGGCTGGGATTCCGGTGGAAGTACACCCAGGCGGCGGCGCCTACAGTGGCTGCACTGGCCACGAGCTGGATTGCGTTGCTGATCCCGGTGTAGGTGGCAGACATGGCTCCGTGCACGACGATAACATCCCCGAGCAGTCCAAACGAAACCACCAGAAGAACGACGAGCATGCCACGGACTACCAGGTCACCATATCGCGGATCCGGGCGAAGTCGCATGATCCTATAGTGGGCTGGGTAGGCAAAAACAGTACTCCAATCGCACCGAACCCTTTATCCTCAGGATGCCCGTACCCTTATGCATTCAAATCCAGGTGATACGCATGAATCAGAAGAGTCTGATTATTACGGCTGTCGCGATTGTGGCGATCGGTGTCGGGATCGGCCTGTGGCTATCGGGAGGGCAATCCGGGCCACTCGTCGGTACCATTGGATCCACCCCCACCTCCGTAACGCTTTCGGTGACGGTACTTGGAGTAGACGAGACGGGTGTGGGAGATCGTCTTCTTCAGTTCTCCGGAACCCTGAAAGACTCCGGTGGCACCCCCGTCCCAGGCCGGACCGTGACCATCATGTATGTGGCAAATCCCCCGTACAGCGTAAAGACTGCCACGACGGGAAGTAATGGTGCATTCTCTGTCCAGTATGGCGAGTACAGGCCTGCGTCCTATTTCGCGGTCTTTGCGGGGGATACTCAGTACCAGGGTTCCCAATCCGGCGTGATATATTCGTGAGCCTGCCTGAATCGGATGTGCGGATGGGGTGAGCAGAAGCCCATCCCCACCGAGTATTATTTCGATACGTTACTGCATGAACCGACCGGCGAATGCAGGAATAGGGCCCGCACCGACCCCTTTATTCCCAGTTCACGCATCCTTAGAATGATGAATACCCCATAATCCTCCTTACAGATTATCGGATTGAACGGCAGGAGATGCACAGGGAGATCCTCACACCACTATCCCGACTGGAGGAAGATGTGTTCTCCAACGAGATCTTACCATTAGACCGAACAACGAGGGAGATAGGTCTGTGGATTCCGGTACTACCAGTGCACCATTTGTATAGAGGAAGTGGGAATAATTATCATCGTCTCCGATTGTCCCTGTTACTTCTTTTCTGCGATAATCAGCATCTCAAAATCCTCAGTGGATAGTGGATTATCTCGACTGAAAGCGCCAAGCTTCGCGCCATAGATATCGACCGTTTTAAAATTCAACG
>JAJRCO010000041.1 GCA_028678905.1 Methanomicrobiales archaeon | reverse complement strand
CGGCAAAAGAGACGAAGGCGGAGGAAGAGATCAAGTACTTCGTCCGGGTCAATAACATCGATCTCGACGGAACGAAATCCGTCCAGGTCGCGCTCACCGCACTGGACGGCGTGGGGAGGAGAACCGCGCGGATCATCGCCCATCAGGCGAAAGTTGATTCGCATAACAGACTCGGTACCCTTCCCGATGAACAGGTCGAACGCATCCGCAAGACGGTGGATAACTATGGCAGCAGTGTGCCGTACTGGCTGATGAATCGGCCTTTCGACGTGTACACTGGCGAGGCCCGTCACTTGTTCGGGACGGACGTCCTCACCGCCAAGGAGGATGACATCAACCGCATGCGGAAGATCCGAAGTTACCGTGGCATTCGCCACGAGACCGGACAGAAAGTGAGGGGTCAGCGGACGAAGTCGACGGGCAGAACCGGCGCAACTGTCGGGGTAACCAGGAAGAAAGAATAGGTGATACGATGGGATATCCGGGAAAGGACATCAAACAGTATGAGACACCGGTTCGCCGGTTTGACCGCACACGCATGGAGGAGGAGGTCCGGCTCATCATCGAGTACGGTCTCCGAAACAAGAGAGAAGTATGGAAGGCCGAGAGCACGCTGCGACGCTATCGCCGCGCATCACGGGACCTGCTTGCACTAGAATTTGGAAAACCTGATTCCCCGTTGATCGCGGTGAAGAGACAGGATCTCCTGGGCCACCTCCACCGGATGGGTCTGGTAAAGGCGGATGCCGATATCGATGACGTCCTCGCGCTGAAGGTAGGACAGGAACTTGAACGAAGGCTCCAGACCATCGTCTATCGCAAAGGACTGGCCCGATCACCGAAACAAGCACGACAGTTCGTCACCCACGGCCATATCGCGATCGGGGATGTCCGGGTGACCATCCCCAGCTACCGGGTGCGCACCGAGGAAGAGGCTCTGGTCAGGTACGATCCTCAGTCTGCCCTCGTTCATGAGCTCCATCCTGAAAGGGGGCGTATCGTGAAGGGAGGCCGATAAAATGGCGGAAGAAAGAGAGAGGTGGGGGATCGCCCATATCTTTGCATCTTTTAACAACACCCTCATCACCATCACCGATCTATCCGGGGCGGAGACCATCTCCAAGATCAGCGGTGGGATGGTCGTAAAGCAGGACCGCAATGAGAGTTCTCCCTATGCGGCCATGCAGATGGCCACGAACATTGCCCAGGCGGCGATGGAGAAGGGCATCCGGGGGGTACACGTCATGGTCCGTGCGCCAGGGCGGGGAAAGCAGCGCAGCCCCGGACCCGGTGCCCAGGCGGCGATCCGGGCCCTGGCCCGGGCCGGTATGCGCATCGGGCGGATTGAGGATGTGACGCCGGTTCCTCATGACAGCATCCGCACTAAAGGCGGCAGGAGAGGTAGGAGAGTCTGATGGAGATCATCTTTGGCAGGCTGGACAACAATAACGCACGGTTCACCCTCACTGAAACGAGGACCGCGTTCGCCAACGCCTTCCGACGCGCCATGATCAGTGAGGTGCCGACCCTGGCCATCGACCAGGTGCGGATTTACGACAACACCAGCGTGCTCTTCGATGAGATGCTGGCGCACCGACTGGGGCTCATCCCCCTGCGCACTGATCTCACCACCTATGTGCCCGCCGGGGAATGTTCCTGCGGGGGGGCAGGATGCACCCACTGCACCGCCACCTATACGCTGAGTGTAGAGGGTCCCCGCATGGTATTTTCCCGGGACCTCATTCCGCAGGATCCAACAACCGCACCCTGCCATGACGAGATCCCCATCATCAAGCTAAGTGAAAATCAGAAGGTCGTGCTGGAAGCCCGGGCGACGGTAAATACCGGGAAAGAGCACGCGAAATGGCAGCCCACCATCGCTTGCGGCTACAAGAACTATCCCGAGATTACCTTCAGCGAAAACTGTGATGGATGTGGCATGTGTGTGGAAGAATGCCCCCGCGGTATTCTGACCGTGAAAGAGGGAAAGGCCCAGGTCGTAGCGGAAAAACAGGAAGAATGCCTGCTCTGCCGTCTATGCGAAGAGGCCTGCATGGCGGGAGGAATCGGTTCTGAGCCTTCTATCCGGATCAAAGGGGATGAGACACGGAAAATTTTCGTAGTCGAGGGAGACGAGTCCCTGCCCGTACAAGAGATCATTGAACGAGCCCTCATGCATCTGCGGCAGAAGTCCGAAGACCTGCATACTATCGTCTCACAACTATCGGGAGTGACCTAATTTATGGGGAGAGAGAAGACCAATCCCCGGCTGAACAACCTCATTGCACTACTCAAGGAGACCGCTCGCACCAACGAGGCATCCATCTGGCGGGATATCGCAATGAGGTTGGAAGCGCCGAGCAGAAATTACGCAGAAGTGAATGTCGGTAAGATCAACCGGTACGCGATGAAAGGTGAGACCATTCTTGTCCCAGGAAAAGTTCTGGGAACGGGAGTGCTCAACCAGCCGGTACAGATCGCGGCACTGAACTTCAGTAAGTCCGCAGTCGGAAAAATTCAGACCGCGAAGGGTGCGTGCATGACCATCGAGGAACTCCTCTCTTCAAATCCTAAAGGGAGCCGTATCAGGATACTGCGGTGATGTTATGGTGACGGTTATCAATGCAGAAGATCTGATCCTGGGAAGGCTTGCGAGTACCGTGGCCAAGCGTGCCCTAGACGGAGAAGAGATCGCACTGGTGAACGTGGAGAAGGCGGTAATTTCCGGAACCCGGAAAAGGGTGACGGTGGCCTATCTGCAGAAAAGACAGAGGGGCTCCACCGAAGGAGGCCCGTTCTACCCGCGCCGGCCCGACGCGATCATGAAGAGGACCATCCGGGGAATGCTTCCCTATAAACGCCAGCCCGGTCGCGAGGCGCTCCAACGGGTAAGGGCCTATGTGGGGATCCCCCGGCAGTTTCGGGAGAGTGAGATGGAGACCATCGAAGAGGCACATGTGTCACGCCTGAGCTCACCCCGGTATGTGACTCTGGAATCCATCAGCTCTTATCTGGGAGCGGCATTTTAGGCGGTGATGAAGTGGTAAAGATTATCAACACCAGCGGTAAGCGGAAAAAAGCCATCGCACGGGCAACCTTTCGGGAAGGACACGGAATGATCCGCATCAACGCGGTTCCCCTGAGTATCTTCGGTACCGACCTGATGCGTATGAAGATCAGCGAGCCTCTGTTCCTGATCCCACAGGCACTGGACGGCGTCGACGCGACCATCAGTGTCCAAGGTGGTGGAAGCATGGGGCAGATGGAGGCGGTACGCACCGCCCTTGCCCGGGGCATCCTGAAATGGCACAACGATCCCCGGATCAAGGATCTCTATCTTGCCTATGATCGGACCCTCCTGGTCAACGATTCCCGGCAGAAAGAGGCCAAAAAACCCCATGGACGGGGAGCGCGCGCGAAGTTCCAAAAGTCTTATCGATAGGTTATCACATTGTATAAGAGACTAAGTGCATGATACCAGTACGGTGTTTCACCTGCGGCAAGGTCATCTCTACGGCATGGGACGAATTTAAACACCGACGAGAATCAGGCGAGGATCCGGCGAAGATCCTCGATGATCTCGGTCTACGGAGATACTGCTGCAGACGGATGCTCTTGACACACAAGGAGATCGTGGATGACCTCAACCCGTATCAGTGAGGGGTCGTGGGGTAGCCTGGACTATCCTATGGCGTTCGGGATGCTGTGACCTGAGTTCAAATCTCAGCGACCCCATTTAAGAAAAACCAAGCTTTTGAGGATGGATGATGGAATCGTATACTCGATACGAACGAGCGAGAATCATCGGAGCACGGGCTCTGCAGATTTCAATGGGTGCCCCCCTTCTCGTGAAAACCGAAAAAATCGATCCTCTGGAAATCGCGATTGAAGAGTTCGACCAGAAAGTGATCCCGATCACCGTAAAGAGGAAAGTAGGAATGTAATGACGACCATCGAACAGATCAGGCTGCGGGAAGTCCTGGACAGCCGGGGCAATCCCACAGTCGAGGCAGAGATCTGGACCCTTTTGGGCTGGGGAAGGGGAGCCGCGCCTAGCGGGGCAAGCACCGGCACCCATGAGGCGAAAGTGCGCCCGGTCCGCGAGGCAATCGCCGACGCGGAAGCGACGCTGATCCCAACCTTGGTCGGAGAGGACGCCCGGGACCAGGTCAATTTTGATTCTCTGCTGCGGGAGCTGGACGGGACTTCCGATTTCAGCAAGATAGGAGCGAATGTAGCGGTAGCTCTTTCCATTGCGTGCAGCCGGGCTGCGGCGACCGCATTGAACATCGATCTCTTCCGTCACCTGGGGGGGATCTTTACCGGCACTACACCGCTCCCCCTCGGAAATGTGATCGGCGGGGGCGCCCATGCAGCGAATGCCACCGAGATCCAGGAGTTTCTGGTGGTTCCCACCGGAGCAGCCGATGCGGGAGAGGCGGTGTTTGCCAACGCCGCGGTGCACCGAAAGGTGCGTGAACTCCTGGCAGCCCAGGACCTTTCGTGCGGAAAAGGGGACGAGGGCGCCTGGGCACCTTCCATCCGCGACGAGCAGGCGTTTGACATTCTGATCCAGGCAGTGGCCTCGGTCTCGGATTCCCTTATGTTGAGTATTAACATGGGAGTGGACGTGGCGGCGAGCCAGCTCTGGGATGGAGAGGTGTACCGGTACCGGGAAAGAACCCGTACCTCTGAAGAACAGATCGCCTATCTTGCGGAACTGGTGGACTCGTATAACCTCGTTTATATCGAGGATCCCCTACATGAGGAAGATTTTGAGGGCTTTGCGGAGCTGACCCAGCAGATAGGCGACCGCTGCCTGGTGTGTGGAGACGATCTCTTTGTCACCCAGGTGGAACGAATTATTCGCGGGGTAGAGCTGGAGGCCGCGAACTGCGTGCTGATCAAGCCCAACCAGGTGGGGACCCTCTCCGATACATATGAGGCAGTGAAGGTGGCGCAGACTCATGGCCTCGACACGGTGATGAGCCACCGCTCGGGAGAGACTACCGACGATACCATCGCTCACCTGGCAACTGCGTTCGGATGCATTTTTCTGAAAACCGGAGTGGTGGGGGGAGAACGGATCGCCAAACTAAACGAATTGATACGAATCGAAGAGGCAATGCAATGACAGCAAACGAGATGGAAATTGTACTGAAGGAGCCGCTCGTACCGGTGGAGGAGTACCTCGCCGCCGGGGTTCACATCGGAACCCAGCAGAAAAGCAAGGATATGAAAGAATTTATCTACCGGGTGAGGGGAGACGGCCTGTATATCCTGGATATCCGAGCAACGGATGCCCGGATAAAAACCGCCTCAAAATTCCTCTCCCGCTACGATTCTACGGGGGTCCTGGTAGTCACCTCGCGGCAGTATGGGCAGTATCCGGCACGGAAATTCGCCGAGACCATCGGAGGAATGGCGAAAGTGGGCCGCTTCATTCCGGGGACCCTGACCAACCCGAACCTCGCCTCCTACATTGAGCCAGAGGTGGTGGTGGTGACCGATCCCATAGGAGATGCACAGGCAGTAACCGAGGCGGTGCAAAGCGGCGTACCTGTGGTAGCACTCTGCGACACCAACAACATGACTACCAATATCGACCTGGTCATCCCCACCAATAACAAAGGGCGAAAGGCGCTTTCCATGGTGTATTTCCTCCTCACTAAGGAGCTTCTGCATCTCCGGGGTGTGGCAACTTCCCTGACTCCTGAAGACTTTGAGACGGAATTCTGAACCTCTCCGGGGTGACGGAAATGGATATACGGCTGAGTAGCGTGGCAGGAATGTTCTACCCGCGGGACCCGGATCATCTGGAGCAGCTGCTGGAGAAGTACTATCGCAACAAGGAGGCTGGCCTCGATGCGATGGGGATCGTGGCTCCCCATGCAGGGTACATCTACTCCGGAGAAGTGGCAGCCACCGCCTATGCCTCTATTTCGGCAGATTTCACGGGCACTTTCATCGTGATAGGGCCCAGTCACCGGGGGTACCTCACCTGCACCTCCGCGGTCTCCTGGGAGACGCCCCTGGGTCTGGTCGACGTGGACACCGATTTCGTGCGGGCGCTCGATATCCGGGTGGACGAGTTCTCCCACCGCAATGAACACTCCATCGAGGTCCAGCTCCCCTTCATCAAGTACCGGTTCCCCCATGCGAGGATCGTACCGATCATGATAGGAGAACAGTCCCTGGTCAGCGCACAGATGGTCACCGACCGGATCCTCGCCGCTCTCTCCTCGGAAGCACAGGAGGTGCGGATCGTCGCCTCCAGCGATTTCTCCCATTATGTTCCGCACGAGGTAGCGAGGAAGCAGGACCTCTATGCCATCGGGGCACTGGATACTCTAGACGTGGAAGAGTTTTACCGGCGCATTGAAGCGGAAGGAGTGAGCGCCTGCGGGTTCGGCCCCATCGCAAGCATGGTGCTCGCTTGCCGGGAGCGGGGGGCCCGGACTGGCCGGCTCCTCACCTACCGCACCAGCGGAGAGGTGACTGGGGAGTACGATCAGGTGGTGGGGTATGGAGCCATCGCGGTGATGTAAGTGGCAACCTGGAGCGCGCCGGGAAAGGTCTTTCTGTTCGGCGAGCACGCGGTGGTATTCGGAAAACCCGGCGTGGCGATGGCGATCCGCCCCCGCGTGTATGTGACGGTGCGCAGAGCGAAACGTACCACCGATGTGAAATCCCCCTACTTGGAGGAATGCTTCTGCCAGATGGGCGTACACGGAACACTCTACGTCCGCTCGCTTCTTCCCAGCGCATCCGGCCTCGGTTCTTCCGCCGCAGTCACTGTGGCCACCCTCTGCGCAATTAACGACGAATTCGGATTGGGGCACACCCGGGAAGAGGTATCCCAGCTTGCGTTTGAGATCGAGAAGAAGGTGCAGAAAGGACGGGCAAGCCCCACCGATACCTATGTGTCCTCCTTTGGAGGATTGGTGCTGATCGACCCTACCACCAAGCGCCGCCTGCCTCCCCAGAATTTTCCCTTGGTCATCGGTAACACCGGTATATCCCACAACACCTCCCATATGCTGGAGATGGTCGCGGCCTTCCGTAAAGCAAGCCCGGAAATCGCATTACCACTGCTCGATGCGATTGAGGGAACCACCCGCAAAGCTCTCCATTCCCTGAATAATCCGAAAGATCTTGGTAACCTGATGGATGTAAACCACGCGCTTCTGGAGGCTCTGGGGGTGGGACACCCGGTTCTGTCCAAGCTGGTGCTCTCTGCCCGGGCAGCGGGGGCGTTCGGCGCCAAGCTGACCGGAGCCGGCGGAGGCGGGTGCATGGTGGCACTTTGCCCCAGCCGGCTACGCAGTCGGGTGGCCGGAGCGATAAAGGCATGTGATGCGAGCCCCCTTATCACCACCATCGATACGGAAGGGGCACGTAAGGAGAAAAATGTCTGATACTATAATTCTGAAAATCGGCGGGAGCGTACTCACGGACAAATCCGGGGACTGCGCCATCGATCACCAACGCCTCGCCGCGATCGCCCAGGATATCGGGGAGGCAAAAAAACAGGCTCTCCTGCTCATCCACGGCGCCGGCTCCTGCGGCCATCCCCAGGCGCAGAAGCATCACCTGGACCGGGGGCTGCTGGGGGGCCATATCGGGGGTGTGTATGAGACCCACGCCGCGGTCTGTGCACTCAATGAAACGGTAGTAGGTGCACTGCGAGCGGCGGGAGTGGAAGCGATCGGCATACATCCCCTAGGGAACGCGGTGGCAGAGGAGGGGCGCCTGGTATCCTTTGCTTCAGTACCGCTCGCCCTGATGCAAGACCAGGGAATCGTCCCGGTCCTGCACGGGGACGTGGTGATGGACCGCATCCGGGGTGCGACCATCGTCTCCGGAGACCAGCTTATCACCTACTTGGCTGCCACGCTTGGAATGACCCGGGTGGGGCTAGCGACTGATGTGCCCGGGGTGCTGCGCGAGGGACGGGTGATTCGCCGGCTGTCTACCTCCGACGACGGAATATCCGGGACAGGAAGATCCTCCTATCCCGATGTGACCGGAGGAATGCAAGGAAAGATCGCCGAGCTCCTGCTACTGGCCGGACACGGCATCGAATCGCACATCTTCCATGTATCCCGTCTCCGGGACTTCCTGGAAGGAGCGGATCACGGAGGCACAGTGGTGGAGGCCGGGAAATGACAGCGACCTCTTCAAGAAAGCTGGATCATCTCCGCATTTGCAATGAAGATGAGGTGGAATGCGGCCGGACCGGATTCGAAGATGTGCACCTGCTACACAACGCATTGCCGGAATGCGACATGGAGAGGATCGATCTCTCTGCGCATTTCCTAGACTTCCGCCTCCGATCACCCCTCTTCATCGCCGCAATGACGGGTGGGCATCCAGGTACAAAGGAGATCAACCGCCGGCTTGCCGCTGCCGCAGAGCGCTTCGGGATCGGAATGGGGGTGGGATCCCAGCGGGCCGCATTGGAGAACAGTGCGCTTGCCGACAGTTTCACGGTGGTGAGGGAAACCGCGCCTCACGCGTTCCTGTGCGCGAACCTCGGGATCGCGCAGCTCCGTGACCACGGTGTGGAATGGGCCGAAAATGCAGTCGAGATGATCGAGGCGCAGGCTCTCGTGATCCACCTGAATTTTCTCCAGGAAGCCATCCAGCCGGAAGGGGACCACCGAGCCGAAGGGTGCCTGGAGGCGCTCCGGATCCTCTGCCAGGATTTCCCGGTCCCGGTTCTCGTAAAAGAGACCGGCGCCGGTATCTCCGAAGAAGTAGCCCGGCGCATCCTGGGAGCCGGTGCACAGGCAATCGATATCAGCGGTAGCGGGGGCACTTCCTGGGCAGCCGTCGAGATGATCCGGGCGGCAGGAAACCGCACCGCCGGAATGGGAAGAGTTTTCACTGCATGGGGGATTCCAACGGTGGTGAGCCTGGTGGAGACGGTCCGCACCGGGGCACCTTGCATCGCCACCGGAGGTTTGCGCACCGGGATCGATGTGGCGAAAAGCCTCTCCCTGGGGGCACATCTCGGGGGAATGGCCCTTCCCCTATTCAGGGCGGGAATGAGTGGAGAGAATGTCCTGACCAGCAAGATTGAGGAAATACACCAGCAGTTGCGGACGGCCATGTTTCTGACCGGGTCTCGGACTATCGCCGATCTGCGGTCGGTCCGTCCCCGGATCACTGGCCTATCCCGCGAGATGCTGGAGAGACCCGAAAGGGAGGAAGAACATGGATATTGAAATTGTAGCCGTAGGCGGATTCGACGAAATGGGAAGAAATATGACCGCCGTCCGCTGCGGCAAGGAAATAGTCATTTTTGACATGGGACTGCGGCTGGACCAGATCATGATCCATGAGGATGCAGATATCGAGAACATGCATTCCCTGGACCTGATCCAGATGAAGGCTATCCCGGACGATACGATGATGAACACGGTGGAGGGGACGGTAAAGGCGATTGTGTGTGCGCACGGTCACTTGGATCACATCGGGGCGATCCCCAAGCTGGCCCACCGGTACAATGCCCCGATCATCGCCTCCCCCTATACCACCGAACTGATCCGGCAGCAGATCGCCGGGGAGCAGAAGTTCGGGGTGAACAATAAGCTCTTCGCCCTGAAAGCCGGCCAGCGCTACACCATCTCTCCCCATCTGATCCTGGAGTTCGTGCGCATGCAGCACAGCATCATCGATACAGTCGTGCCGGTGCTGCATACCCCCCACGGTGCGGTGGTGTATGTAAACGATTTCAAGCTCGATCGTACCCCGGTGATCGGGGAACCGCCGGATTTCGCCCGCCTCCGCCAGCTGGGGAAGGAGGGAGTTCTCGCCGTGATAGTCGAGAGCACTAACATCAGCATCAATGGGCGGACTCCCAGCGAGCGGATCGCCCGCGACCTAGTCCGGGATACCATCACCAGCTACGAGGATGATAAAAACGCGATCATGGTCTCCACGTTTTCCTCCCATATCGCCCGTATCAAGACGATCGCCGAATGCGCCCACGAGATTGGGCGGAAACCCGTCCTGATCGGGAGATCGATGGAGCGATACAGCGCCACGGCTGAACAGATGAAACTGGTAGCCTTCCCCAGTTCCCTGTCCATGGTCGGGAACCGCAAGAGCATCGACCGCACCTTCCGCCGCATTATGAAGGCAGGAAAGGAGCATTTCCTCCCTATCGTGACCGGCCACCAGGGTGAGCCGGGCTCCATCTTGAGCCGGATCATCCAGGAAGACACCGCGTACAAAGTCGACCGAGGCGACAAAATCATCTTCAGCGCCAAAGTGATCCCCAACCCTATGAACTACGGGCAGCGCTATCTGTTGGAGACCCGCCTGAAGATGAAAGGGGCCCGCATTTTCGACGATCTGCACGTGAGCGGTCATGCCTACCGCGAGGATCATTATGAGATGATTCACCTGCTCAACCCCGAGCACATCATCCCGTCGCACGGTGGTCTGACTCATACCGGAGCCTACGCGAACTTTGCGGCGGAGCTCGGATACAGCCTGAATAACGACCTGCATCTGCTCTCCAATGGCCAGCGGGTTCTCATCAAAAAGTGAGGGAAAAAGGAATGGATCTCCACGAGTACATGAACAATGTCGCCCGTGACATCGATCTCATGATCCGCCGTCATTTCGGTGATGCCACGGATGAGCTGAACAAGGCAAGCGCTCACCTCCTCCTTGCGGGAGGTAAACGTCTGCGCCCTTCAATCCTCCTGCTTTCCGCAGATGCAGTGAAAAAGGGGAGTTCCTATGACCTTATGCACGCGGCCCTGGCAGTCGAATTGACCCACACTTTCACTCTCATTCACGATGATATCATGGACCGGGACGTGGAACGGAGGGGAGTGCCCACCGTACACACCCTCTGGAACGAGCCGACCGCCATCCTTGCCGGTGACGTTCTCTACGCCCGCGCCTTCGAATTCCTCAGTCACGCGCCAGCCCCCGACAGCGCGAAGTTGCGGGCGGTCTCTCTCCTCGCCCGGACCTGTGCCCAGATCTGCGAGGGACAGCATATGGACATGTCCTTTGAGAAGAGGACCGATGTGACGGAAGGAGAATATCTGGAGATGGTGCAGAAAAAGACCGGCACCCTGTTTGCGGCATCTGCGGCCATCGGGGCCATTTTGGCGGGTGGAAAACCCACCCAGGTGGACGCAGTCCACCAGTTCGGACTGCTCTGCGGTATCGCGTTTCAGATACAGGACGACTTGATCGATATTATGTCCCGCAGTGAGCGGACCGGTAAGGATCGGGCCTCTGACATCCGCAAGGAAAAACAGACCCTGATCGCGATCAAGGCCCGGGAAAAAGGGCTGGATCTATCCTCCTACCGGCACGTGCTCTCCGACCGTGAGGTTGACGAAGTGGTGCGAAAACTCCGATCCGCAGGGATCATCGAGGAAGTCCAGCAAGTGGCTCAGGATATGGTGGAAAGGGGAATAAAAACCCTGCAGATTCTGCCGGAGTCCGATGAACGTGCCCTCCTGCTTTCCATGGGGGAGTTCTTCGTCGCACGGAGGCACTGATACGACCACAGACCTACACGACATCCTCTGTGGATACGCCCTCCAGAACGCAGTGAAGTACGGAGATCTCCCCAACAGAGGGACCGTGATCGCAAAGTTCCTGGGGGTGCACCCGGACCTGCGTCCCCAGGCGCGGGAGATCGCCGCCCTGGTAGGGCCCATTCTTTATGAAGTGGCCGCTCTTTCCCCAGAGGCCCGAAAGGCACTGCTCGAGAAGCGATATCCGGTGCTCTCCGCGGAACTGCATGCTGTAAAAGAGCACACCCGAAAACTGCCAGCCCTTCCAGGTGCAGAGCATGGTGTGGTGATGCGGTTTGCCCCCAACCCGAGCGGGCCCTTGCACATCGGCCACGCCCGGGCGTCGGTATTAAATGATGCCTACGTGCGCCGGTATAGCGGGAAATATATCCTGCGCATCGAGGATACCGATCCAAAACGGGTAGACCCCGAAGCATACCGCACTGTGCAGGAGGATATCGCCTGGCTGGGTCTGCGGATCGATGAGACCGTGTACCAGAGTGATCGCCTGGAGATCTATTACCGGCTGGGGGAGGATTTGATCCGCATGGGAGGAGCCTACGTCTGTACCTGCGAAGCGGAGCGGTTCCGTACCCTCAAGCTGGCCAAGAAGGCGTGCCCCTGCCGTGAGCTCTCGGTGGAAGAGAACCTGACCCGCTGGCAGAGCATGCTGGAGGGAGGGTACACAGAAGGAGAGGTCTCCATACGAGTAAAGACCGATCTCGAAGCCCCGGACCCCGCGATCCGTGACTTCCCGGCCTTCCGTATCGTTACCTCCCCACCCCATCCTAGGGTGGAAGCGACAGTCTTTCCCCTGATGAACTTCTCCGTCGCGGTAGACGATCACCTACTTGGCGTAACCCATGTGATCCGGGGAAAGGACCACATCGCCAACACCGAGCGGCAGCGCTACATCTTCGAATATTTCGGGTGGATCCCCCCTGTGTACCGGCACTACGGAAGGATGTCCATCGAACACGTGGTTCTCTCTACTTCCCAGATGCGGGCCGGTATCCGTGAAGGACGTTATGCCGGCTGGGACGACATCCGCCTAGGAACGTTACGGGCGATCGCCCGGCGGGGGATCGAGCCGGAGGCGGTGTACAAGGCTATGCTCGACATCGGCATCGGAGAGACGGATATCAGCTTCTCATGGGAAAACCTGTATGCCCGCAACCGGGAGATTGTCGACCGGAAAGCGAGCCGCTACTTCTTTGTACCCGACCCGGTGCGGCTTGAGGTGGAGGGCGCCGTCCCTCGCGTCTCCCATCCCTTGCTGCAACCCTCCGATCCAACAAGGGGCACCCGTATCCTGCACTTCC
Source organism: Methanomicrobiales archaeon (assembly GCA_028678905.1). GTDB lineage: Archaea > Halobacteriota > Methanomicrobia > Methanomicrobiales > JACTUA01 > JAJRCM01. Next base: position 903 of record JAJRCO010000041.1, on the reverse strand, counting down.
AGCGAGCGGTCCTCCTTCCTGCGGCGGAGCTGGCCACGACCGAAATCATTCGCCTCAAAGACCTCTTCAATATTTCCGTTTCATCGAAAGGTCAGGCTCTCTATACCGGAGACTCCCTGGCCGAAGCCCGGGAGCGTAAAGCTCCCATCATCCAGTGGCTCCCTGAAGAAGAGCACTTGCCCTGCACCCTACACACCCCGGAAGGAGATCTGAAGGGAGTCTGTGAGCCCCGGATAGCAACCGAGGTCGGGAATGTGGTCCAATTCGAGCGGATCGGTTTTGCCCGCATTGACCGGGTTACCGATGAGGGTATCGAGGCGTATTTCGCCCACCGGTAAGACTGTTTATCAAATTTCCCCACATCTTTTTTCTCGTTCACTACCAGGATGAAGGCACCCGTTCCGCGATTCCCGCACCTCGCTCCCGCTTGCGGTCGATCTCTTTTAACAGTTCGATAAGGACCGCGAAGAGCGCCGCTTCAAGAGGGTCCTCGAAAACCGTGAAACGCTCTTTTTCATGCCGTGCGATCATCTCCGAGAGTTTTTCCGCGTAGGCTTGGTCTTCTACCTTCATGGCCCGCTTTACCCGGTGCCACCGCATCGCGGTGTTCCTCATCCCAATTCCCAGTGATTCTGTCCGCATGGTCATACTCTTCGCATTGCCATCCGAGGCACTTAAAGAAGAGGAGAGCGGGGGGCGAAAGTGACGCTTCGGTGATGCGAGTAAGCAGATTGAGGTGAAGGATGCTAAGAGTACCGGGACCGGAACAAAACACTCTTGTCCCATAATCAGCTTGACCGATTAACATTCCGTCGGGCTGCTGAACGGAAGAATCCAAAAGTTGAGATGGGTGAAGGGCGAAAATAGACAGAACAGGGCAGATCCGGAGGACTCCTTGAATAT
>JAJRCO010000219.1 GCA_028678905.1 Methanomicrobiales archaeon | reverse complement strand
AGAAGTAGCGGCGGATGCCGGCTTTCAGGTGGGCACCACAGAGAGGTGCAGTGTCTGTTGCGGTGACGAAGAGATAGCGCCGGGCGGAGCGGACCAGGCTATCAGTGAAGGGTGCCGGCGACCCGAAAGGATCCAGATCGACCGTGTCGAAATGGCGGCCGCTGCCTAAGACGTTGACGTTCTGCCGGGTGATCTCAAGCGGGATGCCCACATGTTCGGCGTTCCGCCGGATCAGCTCCACGGCTTGGGGATGGTGGTCGTTGATGGTCACCGCGATCCCGCACTCCCGGGCGGCCCGAAGGCCCCGCACCCCGGTTCCTCCCATTGCGTCCAGGTACTCCTCCGGGCGGAGCAGGGAGAGCAGCAGGATGGTCGCGTCCCTGTTCAGCTCCATGCGGGGGTTGTAAAACACCTCCGCACTGCCCGGGGGAAAGGGGTGCGAGGGATCGGTGGCCGGGATGTAAAAAGACGTGTCGCCTTCCCGGGCCAGAACGTACTCCCTCATGGTTCTAGAAATCTGGTTTTTGGCGCCCGATATAGCTTCCGGGCGGGCCGATGGGCTTATCAGGACCGGGAGTAATACGGGCAGGTGGGCGGAAACCATGCCGGAAGAAACGATCTACACCATCGGTCATTCCACGCGGTCGTTGCCGGAGTTCATCGGGATCCTGAAAGCCTACCGCATCACCGTGGTGATTGACATCCGCTCCATCCCGCGGTCCCGGCATAACCCCCGCTTTGACCGGGATACTCTGGCCGGAGCTCTTGGTGACGCCGGTATCCGCTATCTCCACTGTACGGACCTGGGTGGGTTTCGCAAGGCGGAGAAGGGCTCGGTGAATACCGCCTGGACCAGTCGGGCCTTCCGCGGTTTCGCCGACCACATGCAGAGGGGGGAGTTCTCCCGGGCGATCGAACGGCTGATCGAGATTACGGAAAATGAGACTCCGGTGCTCATGTGTGCGGAAGGGAACCCCTACCGCTGCCACCGCCGGCTTATTGCCGATGCACTGGTGGTGCGGGGGGTCCGTGTGGTACACCTCGCCACCCGGCGCTCCGGAAAACCCCACACCCTCACCCCCTTCGCCCGGGTGGAGGAGGGAAAGATCACCTATCCGGCGCTGGAGCCGAAAGATACAGAGAAGAGGGTCCGCCAGGGCGTACTCGGGTAACAAGAGGTTGATATAGCCTCACGCACCACTGAGAGGTCGGTAAATCCGGCAGGATCCCGGTATCCTGCGCTCTTAGGGAAGAGGGCCTGTGGCCTAGCCAGGACAGGGCGTTGGCGTCCTAAGCCAAATATCGGGGGTTCAAATCCCCCCAGGCCCGTTCCACACTGTGTGTGTCTATATAGCTTGGGTGGCAGATCATCAACCGGTCATGGCGATCGGTCCTTTCCTGGAAATCACCCGCCCGGTCAACTCCCTCGTCGCGGGGCTCGCCGCGGTGCTCGGGTACCTCATCGCCACCGGAACGGTGACCGCACAAGCACTGATCCTTTTGCCCATCGTGGCCTTCATCACCGCGGCCGGAAACGTGCTAAACGACTACTACGACGCAGGGATCGACCGGGTCAACCGCCCGGATCGTCCTATCCCCTCCGGGAGAGTAAGCCGGGAGAACGCCCGGATCTACGCCCTCGTCCTGTTCCTCATCGGAAATGCCCTCTGCCTGCTCACCAACGTCCTTTGCCTGATCATCGCGGTGGCCAACTCCCTGATCCTGGTGGGGTACGCCTGGCGGCTCAAGAAAGTACCGGGGAGTGGAAACCTCGCCGTTGCATATCTTACGGGGAGCATCTTCCTCTTCGGCGGGGCGTTCGTAGGATGGGAGGGACTGGTGCGGAACTTCACCGTATTTGCGATCACCCTGCTCGCCACCCTCTGCCGGGAGTTGTGGAAGGCAGCAGAGGACGTGGAAGGGGACCGCACTGGGGGAGCGCGGACCATCCCGGTCCGGCTGGGGGTTCGCACAACCGGGTGGCTGGCGTTCGGATTCGCGGTGGCCGCGGTGGGGGTAAGCCTCCTTCCCACCGGGCACTGGAGCGGGTCGGTCTACCTGGGAGGTATTCTGCCGGTGGACGGGGTGATCCTGGTCTCTTCGGCCCTCTCCCTGCGGTGCGACTCCGGAGAGTGTGTGAAAAGGAACCAAACCACCTCTATTCTCAAGGTGGCGATGTTCGCGGCGCTGGTGGTCTTTACCATCGCGGCGATCCTGTGAGGGCGGCAGAAGGAGGAGGATCTCTCCAGGCCCCAAAATGGCTTTATGCCATTGTATCCTGGAAGCCAGCCAGTCGAAATCGGTGAAGCGTTGAGGAATGAGTGCGAAGGTCGAATTCTTTGTGCTGCCTGAGCGAGTCGGAAGGGCGGCGATTTCCGACGCTCGGGAGAATCGTTTCATGCAGCCTGTTTCGGTTCGACAGAACCTCCCCAGTAGAGGGGTAGTATTGCGCCGGAATGTTACCAAGAAGATGAAACGGGAATGCTCCTTTAGCCCTCAGACAATTGGTGCTCGGTGAGCCGCTTTGGGACAGAATTTCAAAGCAGAAAGAAGGACTGATATGATAGCCCGTCCAAGGATTGATGCAGATGAAGGTATACCAGTGGGGGGACACCTATATCGCGCCCCGGGGTTCCTT
>JAJRCO010000074.1 GCA_028678905.1 Methanomicrobiales archaeon | reverse complement strand
CTTCCAGGTGAACCTGGCCCTGGAGCATCTGCTTACTAAGCATCCAACCGCCCGGGTCGCGGTCCAGGGTCTGGAGGGATAATGATCCTGACTGCCCTTCGCTGCAGGGAAATATGTATACATACGTCTCGATGAGTGTGTATACATAAAAGCTCGAGGTCCTGAAATGCCCAAACAAAGATCACGTCATTGTGAAAACTGCAGACAAAAAGGGTTTTGGGAAACATTAAAACGACTCTACGAGCGTGGATTAAAGGGTCAATTCGTCCCGGTTGGCTGGTACTGCCCCCGATGTTATTTTTCAACCTTTGATGAGGATGAGCAACAGACAGAACGGGAGAAACGGGCCGAGGCTCACCTTTCCTTTTAAAAAAATGGAAGTGAACTTTTACAAACTTCCAAATCTGGGCTTTTTTTGTACGTGAATTTAAAAAATGAGGCTGATCATATTTTATTTTTTTTAAAAATGTGATTTTCGATATCGTTTCTGGAAACAAAGGTCAGTTGGGATCGTTTCCAGTCCATCGATCGCCAGATGAGCAATAAATTAAATATTACAATTCAAATTTATATTCATGCCAGGTATAGGTTTAACAATTTATGCCATGGGGATGGGATTCCTTGGTGGTTTTGTAGGAAATGTCCTCGCAGGATGGTTTAACAGTATTGCGACACAGCCAAACGACAATCGAAAGTGGTTTTGGATCTTTTTATTCATCGCATTATCAATATTAATGGTAATTGTAGGTTTATTCATTGGACCTAACGCTTAATTTTTTTTCATCAGATAACCAAGGCGGGATCGGGTCCTGCAGCAGCACCCTCTCCCCGACGATCGCATGAGTCCATGATCGCTCCACACGAAATACCACTTTTTTAGACACCCATTTTCAGCATATCAAATTTCCGGTGATCTCCACTGGAAATGATTTTTTTAAACTCATTGTAAAATTAAGCAATTGGAAAAATAAGGCTGATATTTTGAGTTTATTTTTCTGTCGCAGAATAAAAAGTTCTGCGAAGTCTGGTTTACGACGGAAGAAGCGTAATCCTTTTGCGGTAACCGCGCAAGGTACATTTATGGCTCGACCACATGGATCCGAATCGAGACCAACAAAAAACCTTCGTGTTCCTAGGACACTTCTCGATCAGATGAGAGAGGACGGATTTACAGAGAATTTTGGTTACTATCTCGAAGAAATTTATAATCAACATTCTCGGAAATATGAAGGTGGAGCTATTCAGACTGTTGATTAAAGAGGGAAAGTTACATGAATGGAAGAGGGAGAGGATCAACTCATTCGAATATCGCAGGTGGCTGGGAATTACTTCGATGGATCATCTTAATTTTTTTTGTTTTGGTAGTTTTTATTGCAATATGGCTTAATTGGCCAAGATAAAAAAAATTCCATCAAATCCTCGAGGATTTTCTCCGACGGGGAGAGTATCAAATATCCAGGCATTGCGCGATCGCTACCGTCGGACGATCGCAGCCATTATCCAGGTGGTCCTCTTCCGCGTAGTGACTTTACTTCAACATTGAAACCGCCACGGTCGAACAGGGATTGCAGCTTTTCAGGAGTCAAAATTTCATCTTTCCCGATCAATGGTCTCACTAGTTCGACTAGCCCCTTAGTCTGGTTGGGGGGATCTCCTGGTGGGACCTGGCCGGGATCCCGGGATGGGCGGCCTCCGGACCCTTGAATGAGAAAGTGGGCCTCCGCTCGCTTTTCCCGATCGGCCGTGGTCTCCGCCTCATCACTGATCATGAAAAAACAACGCGGGCAGATCCACCCTGCCGGGATGAAGGCACCTTTCAGACCGCGCTCGTATAATCGTTTCATTTGTTCTTCATAGTAGAACGGACTCTCCCGCCTGCATTTGGGACAGTATCGTGATTTTGGTTTTGGCATAGTGGACCTTTTTTATGTATACATAAAATCAAAGGGATTTTCTGATTCGATACTGCCAGTATCGATATCCCCTCGGGCGCGTTCGGTCCTTGCCAGGTAAACAAAATAATCAAGGACCTGATCGTCAGGATGAATGATCATCATGAGTCCTCTCTGTATTCTGGAAGACATTGACATTCCTGAATTTTGTTTCCCCAACAGCAGAGGATGATCGGTTTTCGGAATAAGAAGGGAGTTTTTGCCCCCGATAGGAAGAGACAATATGCGCATCTCATGATAGGAATCGGAGGGAAATAGGGTCGGGGACAAATGACTTTCTCGGCTCCCTCCGCTTTGAGATAGGCCAGCATCAGTCTTGAGAGCTCTTCCGAGGGTGGTTTTTCACCCGCTGAGAAGGTCCTCACATTTGACCTTATGCGCAGGAGGAAACGTTCCCCTCCATTCATAGATGCCCCTGGATCCCTTTCTCTGCCCTCAGCTTCCGGACAGAATCTTCCATTGCCTGCAGGCGCTCCCTGGCCCGCTGATTCGCGGTCCTGGTCTCCATGTCCCGCATGAGGAAGGATATCGATTGAAAGGGACAGAGGCCTGCCCGGGGACGCTCTGGCTTGGTGCATACCACGGTCCCATAGGGTGCCCCGTATGCCTCCACAGGCTTGATTCTGGAGCCGATACGGACCCAGCGTGAGAACCGGCAGCCATGCCTCATATACATCAGGAAATTGGCTTCAGCGGCCACGCAATCGCAGGTTACAATACCAGAGTCCATAAGCAGGGGAGTACTCATGCCTGGTCCACCTGCAGATCAACCCCATAGACCCTGCGCATTCGTTCGACCTGACGCCTTGTGGCCTTGTTCCTTTTCCCTCTCAGTTGTCGGATGGAGGAGGGGGTTCCGCGCTTCGTGCCGGTCATCTTCGTTTCCGATTTTCTTCGGCCTCTTTAAGAATACACCGGTATATTTCATCCTGTAGCGCTTCCTTACAGAATGCCTCGATATCGATACCAGCGGCTCTGGCTTTATCGACTAACTCCTTTGGAAGATCGAAAAAGATATCGACTTCATCATCCTTCTTCACGAATTCACCTCCTCTCGCAAATGTTCATCAACGCCATTTATCAGAATTCTTTCGGAAAGATTTCCCCCCTGAAGAAACACACCCAAATGTTGAATCTCGATCGGTTTCAGAAGCTGCAATGAAATGACCCGTTTTAAATCCTCTAATTTCTCCTCGGAATTTTTTAACATGAGAAAATCTTCTTTGGAAAGTATCGAACTGAATGCTGGCATGATGCGATTCCATGCCTGAATATAAATCGCTGCCGGCCCTGACTCACCATCACTAATAATCATGACTGGGTCGTTCACAGCTTCACGATATTTTTTCAAGAATGCCTGACGGAAAATTACACTGGCATCCCATCGATATTTTTTCAAAATCGATCTTTCCCATTTCGATATTCTGAAATGGACGTGATCATCTAACCCCATGATGGCACCCCAATTCGATTTACGTATACATATCCGGTTCCGGGCCCGGTTCCGGGCCCGGTTCCGGAATTTCGATACTGAGAGAGAGAGAGAGAGAGAGAAAGCGAAAAGCTCGTAGCTATAGGTACTGGTACCGGAACCGGCCCCGGAACCGGCCCCGGTTCCGGAAAGGGGGATATCCGGAACCGGAAAGGGGGGTATCCGGTTCCGGAATTGGGGGGGGCCGGAACCGGAATAAGGGTGTCCGGTTCCGGAAAATCAGATCTCAAAGAATTGAACCCGGATTCAAGTATCGAGATCAGGCCCGGGATCGCATGATCTAAAGGAAATTGCATTTTTATAAATCCTCCATTTTACCGATTTTCCCTTTTTTTTCAGCTTGGCAGGTCCTTCTCAGCTCATCCAGGACCTTTTTCCGGTGCTGCTCGATAGGTACACCTGGAGGGCACGTGAACAGGGCCCCGGTCCAGGCAGTCTTGATTTTCTGGCACTTGGTGTAGTCCTCACAGAAGAAACAGGAACCGTCTGTCATGGTATCAGCTCCGCATTATACCATTCGCCTTCAAGATGGCAGACAACATAAGCCGGACCTATCGGAGGAAGCTGGATACTTACATGCCATCGGCATTTCTTGCATACGTCAAGTGAGAGGGGAGGAATGAATTTTCGAGGGCACTTGACACGTTTGAGTTGTCCCCTTTCATCGCTGATTAGGATCTGCATCAGCACACCCCGCCTAATGTTCCCATGACCAGGGCCGCGATCAGTGCTCCAAAAATCGTGCCGAGGGTGAGCAAAGACACTGAAAACCAAAGAAGGGATCTCATCACGCGCACCCCGCAAAATTCACCCGCATCATGCATCGGCTGCAAGACATGCCGGTCCGGAGAAGGGGGCATCCCTGCAGTTTCGGGCAATGTCTTCCATGATCCTTCGGGCACTCGTCCATCTTTCCCGGGATCCGATCAGTCAGCTGACACAGCCATCCGATCCTTCCTCCGCATGTCGTTCCTCGTTTGAGGTCCTGGCAGCCCTCGCGCTTGCACTTCTTGAGGCTGGGGCTCTCGCAGTGTACTCCTTGGGGACCCATCAGTGATTCCCCCTTGGCTGTTCATCTCTGTGGAGGTAAAACTCAAGATCCTCACCAGGAAGGACGTGAATTTTCCTCCCATCTTTGAGAGTAATAATAAGTTCTCCGCATCCGATCTCCCGTGAATATCGATCGATTGTCGCCCCCGCAAGATCCGCCTTTTTTATCCTGGTTATTTTCTCATCGAAATCAACGACATGACCCTCCTCAAGGACACGAGAAAGAATAGTGAGCTTGACCATCAGGACCCCTCCCCGTCTGGGTTCCTTTTAATGTAAAATCCACCATTATACCTATTGTTCAGGCGATCGGTTTCTTGAGCGGCTTCAATATTCGTATCCCACGAACTGACATAGATATCATTGAAGGGAGCCTCCCACCCCACCTCGTAAGCCTTCATCAGGACCGCCTCATTGCCTTGATCTGCATCCATTCAAGCGGGGAGGGTTCATACGGCACGAGCGGGACCGCGAGAGCTTCAGGGATCGGACATTCATTCATCTGGTGAACAAATTTTCTTCCGTTGTTATTGCAGAACACTCCAAGTTTCTGCACGTTCACGGTTCTCCGGATCCCTTTCACGCTGTCACCGGTCCGGGTCACTGTCTTCAGAATCTCATATGAGCAATGCCGGCAGGGGCCTCCAGTTTTCGGACAGGTTACCATGAGATCTCCTCCTGTGCATCCGCTGCGATCTCCCGCGCAGGGGAGTACTTCGGCAAGGGAGCTCCACACTCAGTGCACGTTTTCGGGAAAATTCCCTGGAGGTTCCAATAGTATAGGCCACAGTTGCAACGAAGAACCGGCATCAAAACACCCTCGTCTGAATGAAAATTTCACCTGGTGTCGTGAGTTCCTGCAGCCAGAGCCCGCGATCCATTCGTAAAAGTGTTGCATACCCCTGTCTGGAGGTCTGGATTTTCAGGGTAGTATCGATCGGGTACTCCCTGGTTTTGATACCACCTGACTGTCCGTTCTGGTGGTCCCATCGAACGATCAGGGCTGGCATCAGGTCTGCCTCCTTTTTCCTATCGGAACTTCAATCCCCATTTCACCAGGAGGGATCTTCGATTCTGGTAAAAATTTTATTCCAAATTGACGGAATCCTCCAGGGATTTCCTTAACCGGTTGCTGAAAAAAATCCTCATAATAATTTTTAACGAGGGCATAATCATCTGGATTCAGGTAAATCGCGGCATCATCAGCATTCGGATAATTATCAATTATCACCATACCCTTCCAGACTGTTTTTACCATCAGTTCGGTTGAAGCGATCATCAAGCCGCCCCCTTTACGATCTTCGCATGGTCTCGTTTCCATCCACCGCTTGCCGGTGCAAAGCGTCCACACGCCGGGCAGAGAAGCCCGTCATTCAAAAGTATCATCAGGGATCCGCACGCATAACATGCAGGATGGGTTATGCGATGGACTCCCCCCTCAGGAGAGTTTATATTCTTATGTCTCATCCGGTTTTTCGAGGTTGCCTGTCTGTTTTGACGACGGCGGGCAATCTCATTTTTTCCATCACCGTCGGATATGTTCCCGGCGGGGGTGCATTGTACTGACATGAATAGGACCTTCATCAAGATACTGTCTTACCGTCGGTTTCGGCTGACCCTCACCAATCTCTTCGATCATTTTGGGCATCTCGATCCGGAGAACCTCATCTATTGAGCGTACTCGATGGCGGAATTTTCGTTCCACTAACCACCAATATACCTCTTCGGAGAGAACTACGGGGCGCACACAGAGTCCGGTCATTAACCAGAATCCTACCAGACGGTATCCATCGATCGATACTGACAAAAAAGATCCGATCTCGTCTATCATACCTCAGGGATTATATTATAATCCTTATAGGTCTCTAAGATTTGATGTCGGAAGCATTACCTATTCTCCGCAACTCGGAAATCGCGAGATCTCTGCGAATTTTTGAGCAGTCTTGATATGTCCGACAGTAGTGGAGTGATCATTTTCACGGATCCTGATACCAGCTATGATCCCTCG
>JAJRCO010000186.1 GCA_028678905.1 Methanomicrobiales archaeon | reverse complement strand
TGAAAAGGACTTTACAATGCCTTACATCAAACGGAGGGTTCATCATTTCGGGTTTAAACTTCCGGCTGTCATTTGGGGATTTCTTACCCTGATCCCTGCTTTGTTGCTCAGAAAATATGATACTTACATCATAACCTCACCCCCGGAGAGCCTATTATTCACCGGGTTTATCCTTCAGAGACTTGGCAGGAAGGTAATCATTGACATGAGGGATGCAATAGACCGTGAAAAACAACCGCACAAATCACTAACAGGTATTTACAGGTATCTTTACAATAGGCTCAGGAATATCATTGTATCGTCTAAGGTCGTTGACTGTACCAAGCCAATAGTCTATCATGGGTATGATGAGATTTATCGTTCTGAACGAGCCTTAGACCCTCCTGTGAGGTATAACTGCCGTGTCAACTATGAAACTTATGTTCTACTGCTTCGTCACGGGTTTGTTAAAGATTTTTCCGGCAAGCCTGAGAATTACGGGGCGAGTTCCTATCATACCATTGTTCACCTGGGATATGACGTTAATAAGACTCTTTCGACTGATGAATATGGGTTGCACAGCTGGCAGGAAGGAGCGGAAACTATTAAGAAAATCATTTCGGATACATGAAAATCCTGTTCATTATAAACCTGATTGTAATGATCCTGATGATGATCTTTATTGATTTTGGACGGGATAAATTCCCGTTGCATCTGACACTGTTAGGGATTGTGACGACTATCATATTCCTGTACTGTGCAATATACTGGTTAATGAAAGACATAAAACATGAGTAAAGAACTGAATTTTATCTGTCAGGAAAACGTGACAAGGAAATATATCATCCCGTTTATTGATGATTCTATCCCAATATGTTTTGATTGGATTGTTTCTGAATATGGTTGTGGTGAAGGGGGTAATTTAAAACCATTTCTTGATTTAGGATGCCAAGTATCAGGAATAGACATTTCAAAGGATAAAGTAGACTTTGCCGAAAGGCAGTATTTTGACCATCCAAACAGGAATAATCTGAGATTACTTGGTGGCAATAGTGATTTCAGTCTATTTAAAGAGGATACTCCGCCAGTTGATTTATTATTAATTAAAGATACTCTGGAACATATACCTGATAAGGATTTTTTATTGGATGGGATTGAGTCACTTAGTGCAAAGACATTCATTTCCTTTGCTCCCTGGCACAGTC
>JAJRCO010000308.1 GCA_028678905.1 Methanomicrobiales archaeon | reverse complement strand
TTTTCTTGTTCTCCGCCATTTTCGTCTGTGATATCGGATGGGCTTGTGGCAACTTTCTCCAATGTTTTTTGCCCAATTTCAGCAACACTTTTCCCTATGTCAAAGATTTTTTGTTTTTGGCTGGCTTTATATTTTTCATTTAGCCATAGCTCAAACCTTTTATTGGTTTTTTCATCCCCCCAATCTACTGGAGAGGGGCTGGATTTCTTAAATTCAAGTTTGTAATTGTTTAACCAATCCTTAAAAATCAATTTATTTGGATTGAATTTGGTAAAAATCTGATTAACAGTTAATAATTTTGCCATTTCTATTATTTTTAGTTACTTAACCATGATCCGTGTTAATGTTCCCGCCAAGATAAATCCAACCAACGCATAAGGAACAACTGGGCGTTTATTGAAATAAAGTGCATATACCACTCCGGCTAAAGCTCCAACAAATGCACCCTTTACGCTTTGCTTCGTCCTCCTTTTCATGTCTGAATAATAACCATCTGACGAATAGCTCTTAATTTTTTTCAATACCTCAATAGGTATTTTTTGTCCAGAACTTATTTTCTTTTCATCATTATCGCTATATCCTTCTATGTCGTCCCGTACGGTCATTATGTTATTTTTTGTTTTTATTCAAAATAACGATAGTGATAACGGTAGCCAATATTGCTGCCGAAACGCCAACATAAACCCAAACATAGGATTTTGATTTTTTTGGTTTGTTTTGATAAACATTAACCTTCTCAATTACTTTTTTTTGAGTTGATTGGCTTTTCTTTTTATTTTTTTTGGTTAATAATGCGGCAAGGGTATCGCTGACAGTCCCCTGGACAGTTTCGTCTTTTAAAATATCGCCCAATTTTACTTTTGAACCGTCCCCATTCAAGAACCCATCCGCTCTTAAATCTTCTTGATTTTTATGGCGTATGGCGTTTGAGATATCTGATAATAATTTTTTGTTAGTATCAATATTGTCGGAAATTAATTCGATAATTTTTTCAGGCTTTTCATCTTTGTTCACTTTAATGCCGTTTTTATTCAATATAAATAAAGCCTGATTTTTATTAATCAAAATAAGTTTGGCCAACTCATCAGTGATAATGTCTTCAATTAAATCAGTATCTTTTGCCCCTGATGCGTTCATTAAGTTATGGTGAAAATTATGTGATGGGAAATGCACGGCTTTAGTTTTTATAGTGATTTAATTACGGCAACGGCTAATACACCAACAACAAGAATAGTAGTAACCCCAATTATTGAATTCATCATATTT
>JAJRCO010000332.1 GCA_028678905.1 Methanomicrobiales archaeon | reverse complement strand
TCGTGCACTTCACCGGAGGTTTTCCCCGGGGGAGGGAAGGTGAATTTATGAGCGAACAGTTCCACATCGAAGAGGAAAAGATTCACACCGTTAGAAAGGATCCGCGATTCCACATGCGGAATCAACGCCGCCATCTGATCCTCGATCATGGCGTTTGCCTGGTCGACCAGGAGCCGTACCAGCGCCCGATGCCCCTCATGGTCCCGGGTCACATCAAGGATGTATTTTACCAGCTCCCGCCCGTCATTAAACCGCAGCCAGAACTGCTCGTAGTCGAGGGCCAGGGCGATCTCCTTACACACCTCTTCTGGATAGGAGTCAGAGACCAACGAGAGATAGAGGCCGCGTTCTCGGGCTTCGCTACGGTCCCCGACAGCGGAAACGGCCGGGAAATGAAGGATCTGTCCTTCCGTGGAGGGATTAACCAGCCGGGCAATCTCGGTACCCAGCATTCCGGAAGTGATCCCAAAGTCTCCCCCGACATGATAGGGGTTAACGTGCGCAAGAAGGTACTGGTCGATCTCCCGGTCCGGATGATGGTGGTCCACCACCAGCATCGGAATCCGGTATACCTGGGCCATGCGCATGGAGGGCTCATCCTCAAGGGTAGACCCGTTGTCCATCAGCAGGATGAGGGGGAGTTTCTGGCCGTACCGCACATTGTCCTTCAGGGCGAAATCCAGATCCCGGGTGATATCCTCGATCTCGTAGAAGGGCGCCTTGGAGGGAGATCGCTTCACCATGAAATACTCAGCGTCGAAGTCTCCACCGCTTTCCCGGATAAGGCTGCTGACCGCAAGCTCGATTGCCACGGCAGCACAGATCCCATCGGCATCGGCGTGATGTCGAATCACAATCGGCTGTGCTTCAAAAATTGCCCTGCGGATCAGCTTGGCCACTTTCCGTATCTCCGGCCGCAGCTTCTCCAGGATCTCACTTTGCACCAGGAAGGGAAGATCCTGAGGTTCAGCCCGGCTCTCAATGATCTGCTCGAAGGCCACCTTAACCCGTTCCTGCTCGTCTCCGGTCAGGACCGCGATCGACGACACCTCTACCTGGAGCTGACTATTCCGGGTCATCACTTCTCCGATGATGGTGACCGTGTCCCCGAGCTGCACTTCCGGATAGGCCCGCACGCCTGCCTCCACAAAGGCGGCTGCGTTTCCCACCCCGGAGCCATCGGCGATGGTAAAGATGGTGGGTCCACTGGTCTGTTTGATCTGGGCGACGACCCCCTCTATGCGCACGGTCCTCCCGATGAACCGGGACAGGTCGTTTAACAGCACCGGTGCGGACCTTCGGACCACCATCTCGGTATGGTAGACGGAAGGCGTCACTTCTTCCAGATCGATTCTCCCATCATTGCGGATCGCGAGTACCTTCACCAGCACCGAATCACGCTCACTGTGTTTTCCCTTGAGATTACTCTTGTGAATGAGCCCTTTTATTCGGTCGTTCAACTGAACAAAGACCCCGAAATTTGCAAACCCCTGAACCCGGGCGACATAGATCTTTCCCTCTTCCACCTCGCTCAACATACAGTCGGGACTGAGATGGTATACGATGATTCCTGTTTCTGCTGCCATTCTTTTTGACTCCATAGCCCTATTGGTATTCATCGACCGGTGTGGGAGGAGAGAACTGTCGCCGGATCTTCCTGCCCGGAGAGGCTATGAGATTGTTGAAGAAATTTCCTCTTTTCACCGAACGGCCTAGCACAATAGTGCCGTATTTTCCTGATCTAGTACTCTGTTTCTTCGGATATCAAGGTATAGTTAAGGGATGTCTCCGAGTATCGGAGGGGGCTTAATCGCGAAACGGAATATCCAGTACCGTCAGATCGGGAGGGGCGGTGACGGTACCCAAGAAAGATTTTCTCGCGTCTTTTATATGGTTCGCCGTGTTGGTGTATCGTGAACTGATATGGACAAGAGCCAGGGCGGAGGACCGCAGGAATTGCGCCGCCCTGCCCGCTTCTCCGGCAGTGGAGTGGTATACCTCCCGCGCCCGCTCTATTTCCTGATCATCAAAGGTCGCATCGTGGATAAGCAGGTCGGCATCGCAGGCGACAGACTTCCACTCTTGGTAGACCGGACGGGTATCCCCGGAGTACACGATCTTACGTCCGGGGCGGGGGGGACCCATCACATCATCCGGATGGATCTCGACCGGTTCTCCTTCTCTGGTCACCTGCAACGATTCTCCGGCCTGCAGTCGTCCAAAGAGTGGTCCGGGAGGAACACCCAGTGCGATCGCCTTTTCCCGATTGAAACGACCCGGCCGGGAGTGTTCGGCCAGGATGTAGCCCAGGCCCGGAGTACCGTGGGAGGTGGGAAGGGCCTGCACTACATATCCCTCGCATGACACCGCTTCGAAGGGTTCCAGCTGGACCGCCTGGAGGGGGAAACGGACCTGATACCGGAAGAGCTGCCGGATATTCTGGACGAATTCTTGACATCCTTCCGGTCCATAGATGGGGAGGGGATCGGTACGACCCATGAATGCCAGGGTCTGGACAAGACCGAAGACCCCCAGGAAATGATCAGCATGCCAGTGGGAGATGAAGATACCCTGGACCAGGAACCCTGTCTTCGCCCGCATCATCTGCTGCTGGACGCCCTCGCCGCAGTCAAAGAGCAGCGTATCCGCACCCCGCCGGATCAGTACACAGGGTGGATTCCGGTTCGGGGTGGGCATCGCCCCGGCGGTCCCCAGGAAATATACCTGGAGTGTCTCTCCTGTTATAGGATACACCTCCTGCAGACCCCGTAGCTCTTCCTGGCTTCTTCCAGATTCCGGCCTTCCACCACGGCGATTCCGGAATACCGTTCTCGCACCGCCTTCCCGGCCACCTCCCAGTCAATGGTCCCGTCTCCCAGGGCCAGATGTTCATCGTATTCTCCATGATTGTCATGGATGTGGAGATGGTGTACCATTGGCAGAAAGTTCAGGAATTCTTTTACCTTTCCAAGCGTGTGAGCATGACCGAGATCACAGGTGATCCCGATACCCTCGATCCCTTCCACCATACCCGCAAGTTCCTCCGGCAGCCGGCCAAGGAACTCCCGTGCGCCCCCCATGTTCTCGAGATTAGCCCGTACTCCTGCCTCGAGGGAACAAGCCCCAATCTCCCGCAATGCGTCTTTCTGCAGCATCCATACCTTTTCCGGAACCAGCTTTCCTACCGGTGAAAGATACCCGGGGTGGATGGTCACCTGATCGGTGATCTCTGCCGAACGGTTGATGCAGGTGCAGATCTGACGCACCGATTCCTTCCAGATCGGATAATTCAGGGATGCCGGGTTCAGATCGCTGTAGGGGGCATGTACGGTCGCTTGAAGGTGGGTAACCTCCAGAGTCTCGCATATAGACCGGAAAGAATCAGGGTTATCGAACCGATATTTCCCGTCGGCCACAATCTCCCAGCCTGTGTACCCGATCCTCTCCAGGTCCGCGACCCAATCTGTGGAGCCCCAGATTAGACGGGATGAGGAGAAGTAGTACTGGATCATGTGGCCTCCTCCCGTAACCGGGATAGAACCACCCGCACTTTTTCCCGGAACGCGGCCAGGTCTCCTTCATTTTCCAGGGCGCAGTCGGCTTCCTCCAGGGCCCGGGCCAGCCCCCAGGCCCGTTCGCGGGCGTCCCGCTGGAGTAGATCCATCTCCAGAGCAGAGTCGTCGGACCTTTTCCTGTTGCCCAGGCGCCGGAGACGGGTCGGGAATTCGGCCTGGATCGCGATCAGGTAGAAGTCCGGAAAATGATTCCTCAACAGTCTGACCTCCGCCTCTCCTCTGATACCATCCACCACCACCAGGGATGCAGTCTGCTCCTCAATTCGGGGAATGCATCGCCTGGCGATAGCATCCATCCCTTCATCAGCGCGTAGACGATTTCCCATCTGACCGAGATTTTCGTCCGTGGGTTGCCCTCCGGACTCGAGCACCGCACGCCGGATCACATCTCCCATGACCACTACCGGGATACCCAGCTCGTGTGCCACCTGGGAGAATTCGCCCTTACCGCTTGCCGGTAGCCCGACGACCCCTGCCACCATCATACACGACCTCTCCTTCCACGCGGGTGCGGATCTTCACCTTCATACCCAGGCCATCGGCGATGGATCGCAATTCTTCGTCCTGAAGAGGAGGGATAGAGCCCACCATCCCCTGCTGAAGGACAAGGATTCCATCCGGCAATTCGGAGGCGATGTATTTCACCTCGTCTTCATATCCCCGGAACAGAGTGATGACTACCTCGAATTCCTGCAGGGTTCTCTGCTGATACGCACTGCTGCACAGGCTGAGGGACTCCTGCACCTGGCGGGAGAACTTTTTCTTGAACAGATTGTCATATCTCTCCCACCGGGCTTTTACATCCAGCGCAATGCGATCCACAACCCGGCGGGCGATCAGCTCCTGCAGGGTTTCCGGGAAGACGCCGTTGGTCTGAACCCCTACCCTCAGTTCCATCTCCCTGCTTTTCGTTGCCAGATACACCAAGGGATCCTTCTGCATAGCTGGCTCGCCGCCGGAGAAAACCACCCCGCTCACCAGCATGCGGGAGGAGCGGATCATCTCCAGGACTTCGTTGACATCCCGCCAGTCCTCCCCCTCCTGGAGATCCCGGTTATGGCAATAGGCACAGCGGACTGGGCAACCACGGAGGAACACCGTGCAGGTCGCAATTCCATACCAGTCGACCGTGCCTAAAGGAATGAATCCCCCGAAGTTGACCTGCAAAAAACCACCAGTGGAGTATACATTTGGCATGATGATTTCATGAAACTATTGCCCAGATGACAGATCTTTTCCGCCGATTGTCCTCATATCGGGAATCGGACGCCCCCAAGGATTACGGACACAGACCGCTTCGGTACGCAGTTACTAAATCTGTCCATCCTGCTCTCCGTTCCACCATCTCGCATCATTGCATGAGCTAAACCCAGGTTTCCTTAAGTAAAACAAATTTACTTGCGAAGAGAACAACCAAAATTTATCATGGAAAGGTGGAAAAAAGCCTTTATCTGCTTTTTCTCCCAATGGATGTAGTAATGAATCTGATCGCATCGGCAAAGCGTGGCATAGTCACGGAAGAGATGAAAACGGTCGCCCGTCAGGAAGGGGTGACCGAGGATTTCGTTCGGCGGGGAATTGCAGAAGGGCACATCGTGATCCCTATCTCCCCCTACCGGGAGGTGAAGATCTGCGGTATCGGAGAAGGGCTGCATACTAAGGTGAACGCGTCCATCGGTACCTCCACAGACATTGCCGACATCGAGATGGAAGTGAAGAAAGCCCGGATGGCGGAACGTGCGGGAGCGGACACGTTGATGGAGCTGTCCACCGGAGGGGATCTGGTGGAGATACGTAAGAGGGTGGTAGAAGCAACCGCTCTCTCTGTGGGCAGTGTACCTCTGTACCAGGCCTTCATCGAAGCGGCCCGCAAGGACGGAGCCGTCGTGCATATGCGGGAGGATGACCTCTTCCGCATCACTGCCGAACAGGCGAAAGCCGGCACCAATTTCATGGCCATCCATACAGGAATCAACTTCGTCACCCTTGACCGGCTGAAGAACCAGGGGAGGCACGGGGGGCTGGTGTCGCGGGGTGGCGCCTTCATGACCGCCTGGATGCTCCACAACCAGAAAGAGAACCCTCTCTACAGTGAATTCGAGTATCTCCTGGAGATTATGAAGGAACACGAGGTGACGCTCTCTATGGGCAACGGGATGCGTGCCGGGGCGGTGCACGACGCGACCGACCGGGCTCAGATCCAAGAGCTCCTGATCAATGCCGAACTCGCCGACAGGTCCCACGCCGCCGGCGTGCAGACCATCGTGGAGGGGCCCGGCCACATCCCTATCGATGAGATCGAAGCCAACGTAATCCTGCAGAAGAGAGTGACCAATGGAAAGCCGTTCTACATGCTCGGGCCTCTGGTCACGGACATCGCGCCGGGGTATGACGATCGGGTTGCCGCGATCGGGGCCGCGCTCTCCTCCTCCTATGGTGCCGACTTCATCTGCTACGTGACACCCAGCGAGCACCTCGCCCTCCCCACCCCGGAAGAGGTATTCGAAGGAGTGATCAGCTCCCGTATTGCGGCACATGTGGGGGATATGGTAAAACTCGGGAAGAGGGAGGCAGACCAGGAGATGGGTCACGCCCGCCGCGACCTGGACTGGGAGAGGCAGTTCGCAGTGGCCATCAATCCGGAACGCGCCCGGGCGATACGAAAGGAACGGATGCCGGCCGATGCCGATACCTGCACCATGTGCGGGGATTATTGCGCGCTGAAGATCGTGAACCGGTACTTCAAGTTTTAACCGGAAATATACTTTTTTCATAGGTATGCGGAAATCAAGGGAGTGAGATGAAACACAACCAAAAAATCGCGACTAAGGGAAAAGTGTGTCACCATACTCATCCGTTCTGCCTGGAGAGCGATTTGGATTCATGACCATATCCAAAAATAATCCTTAACCTGCGCATACTGTATCTAAGGAAGATTATGCACCGCCTCAAAGCAAGAATCCGAGAGGAGGTAAAGTCGGACCGGGCCCTGCTCTCACCAGAGAGTCGCGAGCAGTGGAGCGCCCGGATCGAGGAACGCCTGCTCCCTCTTATTGATTCCTTTACGACTGTCATGGTCTATGTCTCCAAGCCTCCCGAGGTCGACACCAGACACCTGATCGAAAGGCTGCTTTCTGCGGGAAAAAAAGTGGTTGTTCCAATCATCGAGAAAGAGACTGGCAGCCTTCGTCTCTCTTATCTCCACAACCCTGCCTACCTGGTGAGGAGTACCTTCGAGGTGCCGGAACCCATCGGCAATGAGATCCCCGCGAGGCCGGAGATGGTGGAAATGGCGATCATCCCCCTGATCGCCTTCGATGCCCGAGGATCCCGACTGGGATATGGGGCCGGATACTACGATCGTTTCCTGAAGAAGTATCGGCATATCGTAACCATCGGGGGTTGCGTTTTCTCTCCAGCAGCGGGAAGTGCTGCCGCAGGAGAAGGATGATGTGAGAATGGATCTCATCGTTACCGAGGAAAGAGTGTATCGCTGCACCCCGTTGCAATGAAGTCATTTTTTATATACCAGTATACACTAACTTTAAGTAAATTTTAATCATGTGATATACCATGGCCAGTAATCCTACTTATGAAGTTACCGTCAAAGAGGCCTACCGGGAAGACGCCGGAAGAGGCATCGCCCGGGTGAGCATCGATGTCATGCGGGCCCTCGATCTCGTCAGTGGTGATGTTATCGAAATTCAGGGAAAAAAGAAAGCATTTGCGGTGGTGTGGCCCGCCGGACCGGAGGATACCCGCAAGGCCATCATTCGCGCCGATGGGAATATTCGTGGCAACGCGGGGACCGGTATCGATGAGAAGGTCCACATCCAGAAAGCCGACGTGAGCTACGCGAAAAAAGTGGTGATCAATCCGACCGAACCCATCCGTCTCGTGGGTGGCGAACAATACCTAGGACGCATTCTGAACGGCCGTTCGGTCCAGGAGGGACAGAGTATCCGTGTGGCGGTGCTGGGAAACCCTCTTACTTTTGTCATCTCCAAGGTTGTGCCTAAAGGCGTAGGGATCGTAGATGAAGGGACGGAGATCGAATTAAAAGAGACTCCATATGAGGCGGAAAAGGCGAGAAAGAAGGTTCCTGATGTCCATTACGAGGATATCGGCGGACTGGGCACCGAGCTCGATCTGGTGCGGGAGATGATCGAACTACCCCTGCGCCATCCCGAGATCTTCCAGCGCCTCGGCATTGAGCCACCCAAAGGAGTGCTTCTCTATGGTCCCCCGGGCACGGGAAAGACCCTGATCGCGAAGGCAGTAGCAAATGAGGTCGATGCTCACTTCATTACCCTCTCCGGCCCCGAGATCATGAGTAAGTACTATGGTGAGAGCGAAAAACAGCTGCGGGATGTTTTTGAAGAAGCCGAACAGAATGCCCCCTCCATCATCTTCATCGATGAGATAGACTCCATCGCGCCCAAGCGGGCAGAGGTGACCGGTGAGGTGGAACGAAGGGTGGTCGCCCAGTTGCTCTCCCTGATGGATGGTTTGAAAAGCCGGGGGAAGGTGGTGGTTATCGCCGCGACCAACATGCCTGATTCCATCGACCCCGCGCTTCGCCGTGGGGGACGGTTTGACCGGGAGATCGAGATCGGCATACCGGACCGGAAAGGGAGGTTGGAGATTTTCCAGATTCATACCCGTGGCGTACCCCTCGCCGAAGGAGTCGATCTCGGAGAATTTGCAGCCACCACCCACGGATTCGTCGGGGCAGATATTGCCCTGCTGGTGAAGGAGGCAGCGATGCATGCACTGCGCAAAGTCCTCCCCCAGATCAAGATCGAGGAAGCGATTCCTGCCGAGATCATTGATGCGCTGAAGGTAACCCGCGAGGATTTCGAGGGAGCGCGGAAACACGTTGAACCCAGCGCCATGCGGGAGGTGCTGGTGGAGATCCCCAACGTCTCCTGGAAGGATGTGGGGGGACTGGAAGAGGCGAAGGCGGACCTGCAGGAGGCAGTCGAATGGCCACTGCGCTATTCGGACATCTTTGCCCGCCTGAAGACGCGGGCGCCCAAGGGTATCCTGCTGTTCGGACCTCCGGGTACGGGGAAGACGCTGCTTGCCAAAGCGGTGGCCCACGAAAGTGAGGTGAACTTCATCTCCATCAAGGGACCAGAGCTGCTCTCCAAGTGGGTGGGAGAATCGGAGAAAGGGGTGCGGGAGATGTTCCGCAAAGCTCGCCAGGCGGCGCCTTCCATCATCTTCTTTGACGAGATCGATGCCCTTGCACCAAGGAGAGGGATGTATGCAGGCAGCTCGCACGTAACCGAAAGTGTGGTGAGCCAGATCCTCACCGAACTGGACGGCCTGGAGGAGCTGAAAAATGTGGTGGTGCTCGCGGCCACTAACCGTCCGGATATGCTGGATGAGGCGCTCCTGCGTCCGGGACGGCTGGACCGAATGATCTATGTTCCTCCTCCAGATGCAGAAGGAAGAAAGAAGATCTTCGCCGTTTACCTCACTGAAGAGGGATCGGAGGAGCAGAAAATCCTCTCTGCTGACATCGACATCGATGAACTGGTGCAGAGGACGGAAGGATTTGTCGGTGCAGACATCGAGGCCCTGGTCCGAGAGGCCAAGTTGTTCGCCATGCGGGAATTTATCGTCACCATGGCGGGTAAGAGTGAACAGGAGATGAAGGACGCCATCCCCTACGTGAAGATCACATGGAAGCACTTCGAAGATGCCTTCCAGAAGGTAAAATCATCCCTAGACCGCGACAGCCTCGAAGAGGCAGAGAGAAAGGCATGGGGAATGATCTATGGATCAGAACAACAAAAGGCGCTGGAGCAGGCTCTTTCAGCAGTGAAGCGGGCTGAGATCGCCCTCACGGGCAAAGAAGAAAAGAATCTCAAAAGGGAGAGCGAAGAGTTGCGCACAAAGATCTTTGGCAGGCCGAAAGATTTCAAAGAGATCGAAAAGATGACGAAAAAAGTAGAGGAGCTCCTGGGAAAAAAGCAAAAGATACCTCTGGCGGTAGCGGGGTAACACGATGAGTGAGGAAAGAAAAAGAGACGAATTCAAAGAGATTGAAGAGATGATTCGGATGATCCTGGAACGCACTCTCCGGGGTCAGGGTGAGGGGCTTCCACCTAATTTCCGCATCATTATCACCGGTGGCGAGATCACCGGTGGAAAAGACCATGTTTCTGCGGACCCGTCCAGGGAAGTTGAGGAGCCAGCGGCGGAAGTCTATGAGGACGGAGATGTGATAAGGGTCCTGGTGGAAGTGCCCGGAGCGGTCGCGGAAAACACGCACCTGCAAATCACCGGTAGGGTCCTCCGCATCTACGCCGATGGTGGCGGATGTCGCTACAAAACCTCGGTAGAACTGCCGCCAGTGCAGGCAGATACCATGGTCTCGCGTTTGACCCACGGGGTGCTGGAGATCACCTTCGGGGCCAGAGTCCCATCCTAGAACGATCGTGCCTCATCCCATTTTTTCCGGGCAGATGAAGACCTGCGCAAGGGGTTGTTCCACCCTTTTTATCCGCAAAAAAAGGATGGCATAGTTCATCGCAAGATCATTGTTTTCGGAAGTATGCACATCTGGTGCCCGGTTATCGAAGCCTGGGTGGATGGAATGGGAAGAAAATAAAACATCCTACAACCATTCTATATTATCCCAGATGGACAGGTGTACATACGCATGGTAAAGATCACCATTTCCCTGATTAAAGCCGATATCGGAAGTCTTCCCGGCCACTCCCACACCCATTCCCTGATTCTTGAGAAAGCCGCAAAGTTGCTGAAGGAGGCTGAAGGAACCCTCCTCATCGATTCCTTTGTCACCCATGTGGGTGACGACCTGCAGCTGCTCATGACCCATCGCCGGGGAGAGGATGACCGGGAGATCCACGAACTGGCCTGGAATACCTTTGTGGCCTGTGCCGAGATGGCCAAGGAGATGAAGCTCTACGGGGCGGGTCAGGATCTCCTCTGC